>JBHIER010000023.1:0-14895 GCA_046760705.1 bacterium | reverse complement strand
AGGCTTTAGCCTTTTATTGGTACTGGCCTCTTCTTGGAATAAAGAAGGAATATCACGGATTATCAGGGAATAGCAGGGGAAACATATACGGACTGGAAGCCACCTAAATGCTCATTTTCCGTGATCCTCCCTGATCTTTCCTTCAATTCCCTGAGCCATAGATCTTCCCTGCGGTTCCCTGAGTCTTAGATTGCTGCAACCCAGGGCCATCCCGCTGTAAGCATTCTTAACTGAGTCGAAAACCCTTGATGATCACAACTAATGGAAAATTCACAGAGACAGGGGTTCAGAAATCAGAGATGCTGAGATCCTGAAACGAGTTCAGGATGACATTTTTCAGGACAGGGTTCGGAATGACAGCCCCCTAAAATGTTCTATTGATGCGAAAGGTGACGACGACGGGTTCCTTTCGATCGAGGCGCTTGGCGAAGTCGATGCGCCAGTCCTGATCGTGATCGGAGATGCCGACCCCAATGTCCGTTTTAAAACTCTTCATATCAATGTCATCAAAGGAGTGGCCAACCGCCCCGGCATCAGCGAAGAAGGAGATGGTGAAGTCGCCAAAGAACCAATCCTCTATATTTCCGAATTTGTCGCCGCGGATGCGGTATTCAATGTTTCCCAAAGCCATCTTTTCGTAATCGCAAAATTCTTTGAACCGGTATCCTCTCAAGGTGCCGATGCCCCCGAGATCGAAGAGCTTGCTCGTTGGGATAAGAGCCGATTTCCGCTTCACTGATCCGACTCCGATTCTGACATCGATGTACTCGCCCCTGCTGATCCGCTGATATCGTCGGAGGTCGGCCACGAACCGATCGAATTCAAAATCCCCCTCCAATCCCCGGCCCGCATACTCGTATTCGCCGCGCAAGAGCCAGCCTCCGGTCGGATCATCGCAGTCGTCACGGTTATCGACAGTGAAGCTGGTGATGATGGACCGCATCTCCTCCTCCTCGGCATCGGGGGGCAAGATGAGAGGATTGAAGCGGAAGACTTTGTCACCCCCAAAGAGTGCCCAGTTGGCTTCTTGCTCCATGTTTTCGTACGTATCGGCACGATACTCGGCCGAAAGATACAGATAGGAAGTGATACTCTGGTTAGCAAAGACACTTGCTCCGTAACGGCGGAAATAATCGTGGAAGTCCTCTCGGAAGAAGAAGGCGGCCAGGCTGTTCTCCAGGGTTGGCATGAGCCAGCCATCCTCAGTATCGGTCAGGTCGTAGGCTTTGATCCCGATCTCTGTCTTGTATCTGTCGCCCCACCATCGGCTCAGCCCCAATCGGTAGCGCCAGGCATCGCTCTTGAATCCGTAGCCTCCGTTGCCGAAGAAACGCATTCCAGACCGTCCGGTGCGCTCGCCCCCGAAGCCCCATCCCAGGAAGAGGCCCTCGACGCGGTTGTAACGGATGTTCTCGAAGACTGGCTCCTCACACCTCAGCGGCCACCTCTGGTGCCAGTGGTTGTGTTCATCGTCCCAATCCTCCTCGCCCCATTCCCACTGCTCCTCATCCCAGTCGTCTCTCTTCCGATGTCCCCACTTCCAGCCTCCGTCAACGATGTCCCCGAAAACTTCGGCGCCTTCGGCCATGCGAACGCGCCCGGCAACGCTGACGGCATCGCCCTCAACGGCGCTAAAGGGGGCCATCAGAATGGAGCCGAAGACGGCCACAGCATCCCCATCGATCCGCCCCTTCAGTTTGATCGACCCTCCGATGGTGACCACATCGCCGTCAATCTCCTCGTCCTCGTCGATGTAAACGTCGCCCAGAAATCGGACGATGTCCCGGGCATAGACCCGATAGATTCTCTCCCCGAGGGTGTCCTGGGATGCTCCCTGGCCTCCGGCCTGGGAAGCAGAGAACAGACCCGCACAGATGAGAAGAAGAGCCACAGTCGAAAGTGGCAGAATATGTCTCTTTGCCCCCATTTTGCCTCCTTTCGCATCCGAGGATATAGTTTAACCAGCACCTCAAACTTCCGACAAACCGTCCGTGGGCGAGCCAGGTTCACCTCTTGCGCAGCCGAATGTCACCCTCCTCGGTGAAAAGGTACAGATCGGCTCCGCCTCTTCCGACCGCGCCATCTGCTCGCTCCCCCTCGCCCGCCCCCTTCACCTCGAGAGAAAAATCCGAACGGATTTCCCCCTCCTGGCTGCGGGCCGTTATGGTGAAGGAAGCCTCATCGGATAAGAAGAGAACTATCTCGCCCTCATCCGTTCGGCAGCGATAGTCACCGCCGGGAAGAATATCCAAGTCGGCTTCAATAGTGCCCTCGTCGGAGTAAAAATCCAGCCGCTGACAGCGGAGCATATCGGCCACAGCGTCGCCTTCGTCGCTCTCGATCTCCACCCGATCCACTTTCACATCCACCAGCTCTGCATCGCCCTCATCTGTGTCGATCTTCACCCGGCTTGAAGAGGACGACCCCTGGCCCCTGATATGCTCCAGCAGAATCTCCCCTTCGTCCGTCATGACTGAGAGTCGATCGGAGCAGATCCGCCGCAGTTCGGTCTCGCCCTCGTCTGTGTCGATGTTGATCTCCCCCTCGATATGGGAGACGGTCACATCCCCTTCATCAGTGATGATGATACAGTTGGTCTCTCTGGGTACAGTCAGGTCAAAATCGACCCAGGCGATGCGGCCGCCCAGCTGGGCCCAGGTGTCCGGATCGAAGAGGTCGAAGATAGAAAAGGAGCGACTTTCAGGCTTCCTCTCACGGATCGTGAGCCGATCCCCTCTCTGTTCGATAACGACGACGATCTCTTCCAGCCGGCGCTGGGCCTCGCGCTTGCTTCTGCCCCGGGCGTACTTGGCCATCTTTATTGAAACCTCAGACCTGTCCCAGGCGGTGATGCGGACGTACCCCCCATTGGCGGTGACCTTGACCGTCCCCCCTGGATCCATTTTGAAGTTCTTCTCCTCGATTGCCTCAACCTCGCGATCAGCATTAGAGGGGGGCGGCCCGAGGAGAAGCGACGGAATCATTAATACAATCACAAGGAAAAGATCACGGGCGCGCATGTCAATTCTCCTTTTATTGTCTCTTGAGACCATTGTCTCTTGAGACCATCGTCTCTTGAGACGAGGAAAATTGTACAATTGTTTCAGCAGAGCCCCATTTTCTTCACCCTTTCCACCGCCTCTTCAATTCGGCTCCTCTCCGTGGTCAGGGAGAACCGGATGTAGCCCTCGCCGGAGGGGCCGAACCCCAGGCCAGGGGCTGCGCCAACAGCCGCTTTGTCCAGAAGCTGCGCAGCCCAGTCGGTCGAGGAGAGCCCCCCCGGAACCGGAGCCCACACATAAAAGGTGGCCTTCGGCCTCTTCACCTTCCAGCCGAGGGTTGTGAGACCGTCCACCAGGGCGTCCCGGCGGGCCTGATAGGTCCGTCGAATATCCTCAATGAGCTCCGGATAAGCATTGAGGGCCTCGATCCCGGCGTACTGGATGGCGGCGAAGACTCCGGAGTCCACGTTCTTCTTCACCTCACCCAGGGCTCTGATCACATCCCCGTTGCCGACGACGAAGCCCACGCGCCAGCCGGTCATGTTGAAGGTCTTGGACAGGGAATGGAACTCCACCCCCACCTCTTTGGCCCCCTCGACGGAGAGGAGACTGGGGGGGCGATATCCGTCGAAGGCAATCTCTGTATAGGCCGCGTCGTGGCAGATAAGGACCCCGTGTCTGGCTGCCCATTCGACCGCACTCCTGAAGAAACCGACACCAGCCACAGCTCCCGTGGGGTTGTTGGGATAGTTGAGATAGAGCAGTTTGGCCTCATCGGCCGCAGTGGCATCGATGGCCTCCAGGTCTGGGAGATAGTCGTTCTGCTCCAGCAGGGGGACCTTGTGGGGTTTGCCACCGGCCAGCAGGGTCCCTGCCTCATAAACAGGGTAGGCCGGGTCGGGGACAATGGCGGAGTCTCCCGGGTCGAGGAGGGCCCAGGGGAGGTGGCCGAGACCTTCCTTGGAGCCGATGAGCACCAGCACCTCGGTGATGGGGTCGAGAGTGATGCCAAACCGCGCCGCGTACCACCGAGCGATGGCCTCCCGGAATTCCTGCAATCCGGCATAGGAGGGGTATCTGTGGGTTTCTCCTCTGAGAGCTACCTCTTGCAACCGGCGAATGATCGGCGACGGGGTGGGCAGATCGGGATCACCGACCCCGAGGTCGATCACATCTCGACCTGAACGGATCGCCTCATCTTTCCTTCTGTCCAGTTCGGCAAAAAGATAAGGGGGCAGTTGGGCCAGCCGCCTGGCTGCTACAGGCTGCGTTCGCTTCTTCATGAACCATACCTTTCCTCTGATGGCACCCCATTGAGCAAGAGGGGGCCACCGACTCGTTAAGCGCAGGAGTCAACAGACACAGGCATTTGGGCCAAGGGAACGGCAGATTTACACCTTGACCTGGAGATGGCTTAAGGGGTTGCGGGCCGGGATACGATCCTTGATCTTCTCCCAGGCGGCGTCGGCGTGAACGCGCCATTGCTCCGCATACCTGTCCAGGGCAGGGGCAAAGTCGGTGATGATGGCCTCGGCCCCAGGATGGGTGGGAAAGGCCCCGGTCTCTTTGACGGCATCTCTGAGGATGTGGGGGGTGTCGATGATCATACAGGGCCGGTAGTAGTTGTCGCTGTACGGGATGCAAGAGCGAATCTGGCGAAAGAAGGGGGAGTCGAGCACCTCCTTCACGGATTTGCCCTTGATGTTGTCCTGAGCGAAATGGGCGAAGACGCAGGGCTCTACGTTGCCGTCGGCGTTGATGTGGAAGTAGCTCCGCCCGCCGGCCAGGCAGCCGGCAGTGAGCCAGCCGTCGTTCCAAAAATCGGCCAGCAGAATCGGCTTTGTGTTCCGGAGCTTGCTCACCTGTCTCAGTTGCCAGGCTCGCTGTTCAGGGGTGGGCATCAGGCTCAGGTCGGCCCCTCGGCCGGTGGGGATGTAGGTGAAGTACCAACCCAGGATGCATCCCTTCTCAATCATGAGATCGATGAACCGCTCCGAGCAGATGGTTTCTACGGTATCGTGCAGGGAGGTGACGGAGAAGCCGAAGAGGACCCCGGCCTCCCGGAGCCGATCCATCGCCGCCATCACCCTTCGAAAGTGGCCCCTCCCGCGCCGGGCATCGGTCTCGGCCTCGAGCCCCTCCAGACTGATGCACGGCATCACGTTGCCCAGTTCGGCCAGACGGCGCACGCAGTCCCCATCTAAGAGTCCACCGTGGGTGTAAACTTGAAACCCGACATCGCCGTGCTCTCTGAAAATGTCAAAAATGTCCCGGCGGATGAAGGGCTCACCCCCACTCAGGACGACAAAGTGCATCCCCAACTCCTTGCACTCCGACAGGATCCGGTTGACCAGAGCTGTGGACAACGCATCCCTCTTTTGGGAGTACATGCCGGCGTAACAGCCGTAACAGCGGAGATTGCACCTCATGGTGAGGCTGATGACCGGGAAGGTTGGGGGGATCCAGCCGTATTTGCTGGCAAACTCGATCCGCTTGTTCTGGCCCTCCAAGAGGGCGTGGATGATCCAGTTCTGCACCACCTTCTTGCGCACGGTGGGATTGGCCTGAGTGATGATCCGCTTGGCCGCCTCCAGGGACGGGTGCCTCCGCTCAAAGAGCCGGATGACCGCATCGATCCCGTAAGCATTGATGTCGCTGGGGTCTCTGGGGATCCGACGGGCCAGCTTCAACAGGGTCATGATCCGTTCGTCCGAGGCCCGGGCCAGTTGTATGAGCAGACTGTTGATCACCCACCCAAAGAAAGAGCTCCGGATCTTCGATATGTATCCCATAATGGCCTCTCTTTTCTTTTCTGTTTCACCGCACGGCCCGCAGCAGCGACCACACGGTCCGCCAGGTCGGGCCGTTCCTGACTCTGGAGAAGAGCCGCCTGGGCCGGAGATAGAACTTCTGATAGGCCCTTCTCAGAAGTTTCTCCATCTGCCGAGCCGTCAGGTGGTCTGAGTCGAACACACCGTGGGCCCCATCGAACTTGCTCCAATCACGCGTGATCAAGCGATCCTTCAGCCTCTCAAAGATTGTCGTCCCGGGATAGGGGGTGAGGATGGAGAACTGGGCCACCTCGGGGTCGAGGTCGACCGCATAGCCAATGGTCTTCTCGATATCCTGCCTGGACTCCGTCACCTCACCGATCATAAAGGCTCCCAGGGTGCTGATGCCGTATTTCTTGAGCAGAGCCACCGCCTTGGCTCCCACATCTGCTGTGGCCCGCTTATGATAGGCCTGCAGCACCGTTTCATTGGCCGTTTCCAGACCCAGGAAGACCGAAGTGCATCCTGCCTGGGCCATCTTAGCCACCATCTCCTCATTTTTGGCGATGGTGTCGGTTCTGGACATGCACCACCAGGTCAGATTCAAATTACGGCGCATCATCTCGTGGCAGAGACGCAGCACTCGTCCGACATTGAAGGTCAGGTTGTCGTCGAGGAAGACGACCTCCTTGAAGTCGTATCGCTGGCAGGCCTCTTCGATCTCGTCAACCACTGCCACCGGATGGCGGGACCGCCATTGACGCCCGTTCATCCGATGGACCACACAATAGGTGCAGTGAAAGGGACACCCTCTAGAGGTGAGAACAGTCAAAGAGGGGGTGTGAACCCGAAGCTTTTGGGGCTGGTAGCTCTCAAAAGCGAGCAGATTTCTGGCCGGATAGGGGATCGTATCCAGATCCCTGACGAAGGGCCGGTCGGGGTTATTGACCACCCTCCCTTCCTTGCGGTCGAACCACGACAGACCCATGATGGGGCCGGGATCGAAGGCTCCTCCCCCCCTCTGCAGCCCGTTCATCAGTTCCAGGGCCGTGTATTCACCTTCGCCCCGGACGACATAGTCCACGGAGCCTGTCTGAAAAATCTCCTCGGCCGTAAAGGTGGCGTGAGCCCCACCCATGACTACGATCTTGCCCGCCTCCTTGGCCGCCCGGGCGTACTTGATCGCTCTGCTGTATTGGGAGGTGGTGCAGGTGATGCCCACCACATCAACCCCATCAAAATCGAGGGGCCGATGGTTCGCACTGAGGTCGAGAACCCGGACATGATGGCCCCCCTCCCTCAAGACCGCGGCCACGTACAACAGCCCCAAAGGCGGAAGAACAATACCGGCAGAATCGTAGAGCCCTGCCAAAGGAGGATTAACTAATAAAACCTTCATCTTCGACCCTCTGTTGCGGCTCAAAGGACATGGATAGTTGTCTATAATAGTTGTATTTAGTATATATATTTTATCTGCAAATGTCAATACTAAATTTTCTCTCCACAGTTTTGCCCTTCGCCACAGACTCAGCCTCAGGAAACTGGGGGGCGAGCACAAAAAATCTGACAAACCTGTTGACAAATCACCACGAGACATTTACTTTTTAATTTAATGACCATTTTGAGAGGAGGTATATGGACAGGTTCTGGTGGAGCCCAAAGGGATGAATTTATCAACACTCGTTGCCCTCAGATTCTTTGCGCAAGGGGTCATAAATTACTTCACAAATAGACCTCTGGTCGTCTCTTTTGAGGTCACCCATTCATGCACCGCCAACTGCCATCACTGCGATAAAGGGGGCATTAGAAGCGAAGTATTGGCCACTCCGGAGCGATACAGGGCCATCTATGAGGAGATCAGACCTGTCGTCGCCCAGATCTCCGGGGGGGAACCTTTGCTGCGGGACGATGTGCTGGATATCGTCAGAGCGCTTAAGAATCCCGGTGACCTACCCTATATCGTTTTGATTACCAATGGTTCCCTCCTGACTCCAGAAAAATTTCTGAAATTGAAAAGAGCAGGGGTGGATCAATTTGGTATCTCCCTCGACTTTCCGGATAAGCGACACGACGAAAACCGCCGGCTTCCTGGATTGTACCGACATCTGAGTGAACTCATACCTCGTCTCTCAGAGATAGGCAACAATGATATCAGTTTGATTACGACGATTACCCGGGAGAACCTCCCCCGTTTAGTCAATATTGTAAATAGGGCTGAAGAGTGGAATGTATTTGTTAATTTCAGTGCTTACACAAAATTGCGCACTACAGATACATCCTTTCTCATATCCTCCGAAAAAGATTTAAAGTTGCTTCGTGAAACCGCTAATAAATTGATCGAATTGAAAAGAAAAGATGGCAGGATAATTACGAGCGAGTATGTCCTTCGCCGATACGTTGAGTTTTTTGAAAACGGGGCCATTCCCAATTGTCAGGCTGGCAAACGGTGCTTCGTGGTAAACCCGGATGGTTCTATGTTCCCTTGCGCCATGAAAAGAGACGTACGATATTGGTCTCAGAAGGAGCTCATCGAAAAATTTTCAAAAAATAATGACTGTGGGAAATGCTATGTGAGTATGAGGGCCAATACGGAAAAGAGCATCGGCCAAATATTGAAGGACACTCTTTCTCTCTATGGAATTGTTAAACGGCGGAAGGGATGAAATTCATTCTCAGCAAAAGATGGGTGTTTTTCGGTCTATTTGTATTGATGACGGGTCTGATTTCGTTAACCGTGCTGAAATTTGCACCGAGTTACAAGGGGCTGATTTGGCTGTATGCCTATTCTATCCCGTCCCATCTTTATATCTCGGTCTTGCCCCACGAACCGGTTCTTCTATTTGTTGGCAAATTGCATAATGTGTTCTTAGTAGTTCTTGCCGCCGGAGTCGGCACTTTTATTGCCGGTTTTATCGATTACGAAACCCTTACGCCGGCACTGAAACACAAAACCATCAAAAATCTCTATCATGGTAAACAGTTCTATCAAAAATCGGTCAGTCTCTTTTACAAAGCCCCTTTTTGGGTGATTGTTATCGCAGCTTTTAGCCCTATTCCTTATTATCCCTTTAAGTTACTCAGTATTGCCAGTAGCTATCCTGAGGGTAGATACTTATGTGCTCTGTTAGTGGGAAGAGTGCCTCGATACTTCCTCTTAGCCTATGCCGGAATAGCCTTGAATGTTCCCAATTGGATATTATTTGCCCTTTTTATTGGAATGGCGGTTTTGGCCCTGGTTAAACGAGGTCCTCGGATCATCAAAAGTATCAAGGCCAAAGTGGAAGAGATTTGTGAAAGTAGGGCCAGAAATGGGATTTCCCTTTAGCATAACGTTGAACCAATAGAATCGCACCTCAGGCAGGGATTTTTCGTCTGAGGGGTGGGGTGATGGGCTCGCCGGCCTGGTGCTCATCTCACAGATGGCACGAGCGTTAACGCTGCAGCAAAACGGCCTGGGCTTTGAACGGGTGCAAATGGGTGATATGCCCCTCTTTTGACACAGCGTCTCCTCCGACCGCTAAGGGCGTCGATGATGAAAGATGGGTTCCCAATCCCTTTAGGGGGCACAACCTCTTTTCCATTACAACATAACCCAAAGTCCCTCAAAATATTCCAATATGATCTCCATCAGCGACCGGGGTCACGTACCGCCTCCCACTCTCCGTTCACCCTCCTTCTCCGTTAAGGCGGCACGATTTTCGCTGGGATGTAAAAGACGGAGCATCTGATCTGACTCTTTTTCAAAGAGAGGTGTCAAGACCATGTCCCGAGTTGCCACAGAAGATCCTTCAACCACCTCTGAGCTTGAAGTGAAGAGACCGGAGGGGGCTGTCGAGAGATGCGTCAAGGGGCTCATCCTCCATCTATATAAGGCTTTTTCGGCCATGAGGATGTACGCCCCGAACCATCCCGCTCTCCATGATTCCCTGCAGCTTCTTTTTAACAGTTTCGATCAGTTTTTTGATGTTCACCACCTGTTGCGAATTGATCTGACCGAGTCGGAGATGCTCTTTCACGGCCAACCAGTCTATCGAGAGGAGGAGAAGGGGCAAAGTCTCATCTTCATGCTCTTCAACGACGGGGTGCGTGAGATCCGGTTCGAAAAAGGACTCACCCGCGAGGAGATCGAGGGATTTCTCCAGGCTCTGAAGATCAATTCCGGACTTCCTCAGGAGGAGCGGGATATTGTGAGCCTCTTCTGGGTGAGGGATTTCGACCACATCCATTATTTTGCTGTTGAGGAGATTCCCGACCAGGAGATTGAGAGTGTAGATAGAGCCCTGTCCGAACTGGAATCTCAAGAGTCGGTTTTTGATTCGATCCAGGCGGCTGATGAGGTGGAAGAGAGGTCCCAAAGCTACAGAACGGGGGGACCGCCTTTCGACTCTACGATTCTGTCTCGATTGAAAGCGTACGACCATGAAGAGGTCGAAGGTCTCCTCGAAACCCTCAGCCGGGGGAGGAGTTTCGACGCCGAAGCGGAGCTCGTAAGCATCATTTTTGATGTATTGCATCTGGAGGAGGAGACAGATCGCTATCTGCCTCCACTCAAACTCCTCGAAGAGTATTCGGACGAATTGCTGGCCAGGTGTGCTTTTGGCCCGATCAACCGAATCATCAGAGGTCTCAGGGCTCTTGTTGAGAACCACGAGACCGGCTCCCCCCAATTGGGCCGGTGCGCTGAGGCGGTGTTGAGGAAATTCTCAGGGGAGGAGAAGATGAACCTGCTCCGGGTGGGCTTGCACGGCCGATTTTCGTACGAGCCGCGGGAGCTTCGCACCTTTGTGACTCTGCTCCGTCCGACGGCCATCGGCCCGATCTGCTCTCTTCTCAATGAGATCGGAGATTCGAAGGTGCGGGAGGCGATCTGTCAGGGGCTCGAAATTCTGGCCAAGGGCCATGTATCACGGTTGGCCAGGCCTGTGGAGACCGGGCCGGAGAGGGTGGCCAAGGAGATCGTGACCGTATTGGGAAGGATAGGGGATGAGGCCTTAGAGATCCTCAAAACCTGCGTCAACCACGGCCATAAAGTGGTCCGAGGGGAGGCCGTCAGGGCCCTGCGGGCCATCGGCAGTCCAGGGGCCCAAAGGGTATTGATTGAATTTTTGACGGACAAAGATTCCGCCATCCGGGTTGCCGCCGCAGAGGGGCTCGAAGCCTTTGACCGTCATTGCGACATCGAGCCCCTCCTGGGTATCGTCCAACGGAGGACGTTCAACCTGCGAAGTTTCCGGGAGAAGAGAGCGCTGTTGTCCGTCCTCGGAAGAGCCGGTTCCAAAGAGAGCACCCAAATTCTGGAGGCGTTATTGAACAAGAGGGGCGTGCTGCATCGAAGGAGATACGATGAGACCCGAGCCTGCGCCGCCCTGGCCCTGGGACTGGTGAACTCCGATACAGCCCACCGCCTTTTAGAACGGTTCTGCCACCATTCCTCTCCTGTTGTCCGGAGGGCGTGCATCCAGGCCCTGCACACAGCTCGGACTCAACATCGAAGGCAGGAGCCACACCCGGGAAACGGGAGGGGGGAAATACTACCCGATGGATTTTAAGGAGAACAAAAGAATGGATGAGGGGGGAGGACTCCAACTGGGGCTTCTCACTCTCGACGAAAAGGCGGATTTGAAGAAGGGAAACCGCCTCATCAACCATCTTTATACGGCGATAAAGGCTGGACAACTGTACGATCCGAACAACGAAGGATTCAGCAGCCAGATCGACAAGCTGATGGACACCCTCACGACCTTCTTTAAGACTGAGGACATCGTCTCTCTGGAGGTCTACATGCACTGTCTCTTCTTCAACCGCGTCAAGATAAAAACGGAATTTCAGAACTACATCCATACCAAATTCGTCATCGAAGTCCTCAAAAGGCGAAGCACCGAGGGGGTCTTCTTCAGGCCAGGTCTCACAAAGAAGGAGCTCAGTGGCTTCATCCGCCTGTTGGCCCGCAGAGACCGGCAGGAGGGGATCTCCTTTGAAGATTTTCAAGAGCAGCTTTTCGCCCAGAATATCGTAAATATTTCGATACACAAATTCTCTGCCGCCACCAAGAGATCGGCGGAAGAGCGCCTGAGGGGGATTCGTCGTCAGGCGAAGCGGACTTTCTTCGAATGTATCTACAACCTGAAGGGAATCATGTTCAAGGGCAAATCAGACCAGAGAATCTGCGCCAGAAGGGTCATGCGGCTCGTTCAATCCATTGTCGATCTTATAGCTGAGGACGAGTCCTATCTGATCGGCCTGACCACAATGAAGCACTACGACAGATATATCTTGAACCATTCGGTAAATGTGTGCATCTTATCCGTGGTCTTAGGTCAGAGGGTGGGGTTGGAGAAGGATGCTTTGAGGGAGTTGGGTCTGGCAGGGCTGTTTCACGATCTGGGAAAGACCTGCCTTCCGGCGGAGATCCTTTCGAAAGGGTCACCATTGAACGAGGATGAGAGAGCCCTGGTGGAGAGACACCCTCAGTACGGGGTGGAGATGGTGATGGAGATGAAAAGTCTGGGAGAGTTGCCTGTCAGAGCAATGAAGGCCATTCTGGAACATCACTTGAGGTTCAATTTGTCCGGATATCCGGATCTATCGAAGAGGGAAGAGCTCGATCTCTTCAGCAGGATCGTCGCCATCGCCGAGCACTTCGATGTGGCCACGACACCCCAGCCCTTTAGGCCCCAGACGGAAACAGCGGACCGAGTCCTCATCGGGATGATAGAGAGGGGCGGAGAAGAGTTCGATCCGATCTTAGTGAAGCTGTTCGTCAATGCCGTCGGCGTCTACCCCATAGGGACGCTCGTTGGTCTGGATACCGGCGAACTGGCCGTCGTTGTGCAGATTCATGCGGATCCAGCATTTTTGGACAGACCCACGGTAAAATTGATCAGTGACAGAAGCGGTGCCGAGATCGAGGGTGAGGCGGTCGACTTAAGGGAGGTGAATCCCAGAACAGGTACACACCTTCGGACGATCGTGAAGTGCCTCGATCCTCGGAAATATGGGGTGAACGTCTTTAAAGTCGTCGCCCAATGATTGGTGTCCGTTCGAAAATGTCTGTTTCACTGCCATTGCTTCCCAATACCAAAGGATTGCTTGGCTGTCCCCATTTTGAGTTGCTTTTGCCGTGAAAAGATATTATACTCTCTGCGATTGAAGGTCCGTCAGGGGGGCGGAGATTTTGTCCGAAGGGACGAGATGCTATGTTCGGTTTTATTGGAAGACACTTAGCGAAGATCGTCATTGGGGGCGCTGTGGCGGCCATCGTGATTGTGGCTGTGAGCGAATGGAGCGCTCGCAGAGGGGAAATAGCCCCCGCCCCTCAATTCTCTGGAGAGGGTAGGGTATTTTTTGAGCCTGAGGTAGAACAGGTGCAACAACCGCCGGAACCACCTCCCCGACCACCCTCTCGGAAGGAACAGCCGGTCCGTCAGGCTCCTGTTCCGGTGGATACAGTCGCTCAAGATACGGCGGGAACAGGTCTTCAGGCTCGCCAGCAGGAGAGGCTCAGCCGTGAGATTGAGGAACTCCAGAAAAGATTGAAGGAAGCTCAGAGAAGGGCCGCTCAACTGCGCCAGGAGGAGGATCGGCGGGCAGAGGCGCGGAGGGATCACATCCTGATGTTGGAAGATCATGCCAAGCAGCTCGAGGATCTGGGCAAGACATTGCGGCAAGTCTTCAAGACCCCCCGACAGATACGAATAATTGCTGCCAATCTGAAGCGTCAGGCCAGCAGCCTTCAGGCCCAGATCCAATCACAGTCCCAGGCCGCCGGAAGATCGGCGATCGATCGAGAGATATGGGCGGAAAAAGGGAGCCTGATGGAGAGCCGGGTGGCTGACCTCGAAGCCGTGGCCCTGAACCTCCAGCGGACAGGAGGAGACCCGTCCAAGGTTCGGATTGTCGCCATACAGACCTTGAGGAAGGTTGAGGGGCTCCGGGCCACCATTGAAAACAGGAAACGTCAAAAGATCCCGCCAAACAGCCAATTGCTCTCCTTGGAGAAACAACAAGAGGCCTTGAGCCAGAGGATTCAGGAGCTGCAACAGAGGTTACAGGCGGGAGTGACCCAAAGTGAATAAACCAATCTGCATGGAAGGTGGACATTTGTTTAAATTTTAATCTGCGGCTTTGCCGCGCTAGCGATGCGGCAACATTACAGGACTTTTGGGCTTTTCGACTTTTTGACTTGAATGGGACTCGATGTTGCGGCCATTAAGAGTATCATCTTGTTCCCTCGCCCTCTCTTTTGCTTGCGCTTCGTGCTGTTGGGCCGCCTTCGAACATGTAGCCATCGGAGCGCGTCCTTCGGGAATAGGTGGAGCATTCGTGGCCTTGGCCGACGATGCGGACGCCCTCTTTTGGAACCCTGCGGGCCTGGTTCAGATCTCAGGGGGAGAGTTCAGCGCCTTCTTCTCGCGCCCTTTCGGAATAGAGGAGATGGCCTTTGGCTCTGCTGGATATGTTCAGCCAACCTGGTGGGGGAGATGGGGCCTCAGTTTGAAAACCTTCGGGAACGCGGTCTACAGGGAGAACACCGTTGGTCTCTCCTACGGTAGGGCCATATGGAAGGGGCTCTTTGCCGGAACCACGGCGAAGGTCTTCAGCCTCAGGATTGACCGGTATGGTTCGGCCCTGGCTTACGGTATCGATATCGGGTGCCTCATCGAAGTGAGCGATGGGGTCTACGGCGGGCTGTGCATCACAAATATCAACGGACCTCATCTGGGTGAGGACGGCGAGCGCCTGCCGAGACAGATCAGCTTCGGGCTGCGGGGGAACCCGGTGGATGAGCTGATCCTCAGCGCTGAGCTACAGAAGGAGACGGCGTACGGGATGCAATTTCACGCCGGTCAAGAGTATCGGATTTCCAAATCCGTGGCTCTGCGCGCCGGAGTGAGCACCGACCCCGCAGATTTCACCGCCGGGGCCGGGTTCTACTTTGGGCGGTATCGGTTCGACTACGCCTTCTCCTCCCATCCAGTCCTGGGCATGACCCACCAGGCCTCCATCACCATACATTTGGGCACTCCCTTCGAGAGCCCAGACAATGGTAGGGAAGCACCTCGGACAGCTCCGTAATTGGCGTCATAAAGTGCCTGAGCCCATTTTTTGCTCGACGTGCAGAT
>JBHIER010000022.1:0-14994 GCA_046760705.1 bacterium | reverse complement strand
GGTGGCCACCGGATATTATGTGACCGAGGGGGCTGGGGCAAAAGCTGCCATGGGTATTGAAAACCGAGTGCCTGGAGAGTTTTCTCTGGTCCAGAACTACCCTAACCCATTCAACCCCACTACCACCATTCACTACACCCTGCCTGAGGCAAGACGCAGGACGCAGGACGCAAGACAAGAATCTTTCCACGTCTCCCTCAAAATCTACAACATCGTTGGGCAGTTAGTTCGAACCTTGGTTGTTGAGAGCCAATTACCCGGATATTATTCTGTTTCATGGGACGGAAAGAGTGACAATGGCCAACCTGCAGCCAGCGGAATATACTTCTATCGCCTCAAGACGAACGACTTTGTCAAAAGTCGCAAAATGGTCATCATCCGGTAGGGAAATTGAAAAAACTCAACGCTTTTCTCTGCCAGGAGAGAAGCCAAGAATGGCCTTCATTTTTTTCAACTAACTATCAGCTATGCACTCTCATTTCGGGGGCAGCAGAGCGGAATGGTAAAATCTCTGCATTCATGGGGGAGATTCCGGTATCCTCCTATCGTCGGAACCGGAATGACAGGTGTGATGAAGTTATCCGGAGAGGTAGACTGAATAGTAACTTTAATTCAATAGACCGTGGTGACAGTTTCCGTCCAGGGTGTGGTAATGCCAGTGGAGAATGTGTGAAACTTTAAGAAATGGTAAACAGGAGTGAAAGCCATATCGCATTATCAACAATTGTTCTCATCCCTTGAAAAATGCTCTACCGCTTTGCTCTCTGACCTGATCTTGATCAACCAGATCCGGGCTCCCACTTTTGAGGAGAGATTGCGCTCCAATTTCATTAAGAAGAGATTTTTGGAGTTTGGCCTGGAGGATGTGGCCAAGGATAGGCTGGGCAACGTGAAGGGTGTCATTCCGGCGGACAATTCGAAGGTGTGCGTGTTAATCTCGGCTCATATGGATACCCTGGATTTTTCGGAGAAGGAGATTTTGGTCTCTATCGCAGAGGATAAAGCCATAGGAGCTGGGATTGGGGACAACAGTCTCGGCCTGGCGGCCATGCTCACTGTGGCCGAGTGTCTAAAAAATGCGCAGATTGGTCTGGATAGCAACCTTGTCTTTGTGGCCACGGTGGCCGAGAAGGGCGAAGGCGACTCCCAGGGTATGCGATATTTTTTGAAAAGGGTTGGCTATGAAGTGCTCTTTGGGCTCTGCTTGGAGGGATTACCATTAGGCTACATTGGCCATTGGTCTGAGGCCAGAGTGCGCTTTGAAATCAGGTGCAAGCTGTCAGAAGCTAAGAGTGTCCAGGACCGACCTGTCTGCCGTGCCGATGCCGGCCCAGGCAGGGGGGATGCCATTGCCTGCATGTCCGAAATTGTTTCCAAACTTTATGGGCTGAGATTGCCGTCCAAACCCAAGACGAGGTTGGACATTGCCAGAATATGGGGTGGCACCGGTTACGATGCGGCAGCCCGGGAGGCAACCATCCGCGGGGAGCTTCTCTCCGAAGACGATCGACAACTGGCAAAGCTGGAGGGAGAAATTCGAGGGCTGACCGAGGCCATCAGTTGCAAGTACGGAGCAAAAGGGACAGTGAAGGTCATAAACAGGTCCTTTCAAGCGGGGGTGTCGAGCCACCATTTTTTGGTTCGGCTGACCAAAACCATCCACTCCCAGTTGGGCATCATATCCAAGCCCCGGCCGTGTTTCGGCGACGGAGGTGTTTTGCTGCGGAGAGATATCCCCTGTTTGACACTGGGCATATCCACCGGAGGTCATCAGTTCAATGCCCACGGATATGTCGATATCCCACCGATCCTATTGGGCTTGAAACAGGTGCTGATGGTTCTTCTGGAGGGGGAACGACTGGTATCAGACGGAGGACAGAATAAATTCGAAAGGAATACTCAATGAAACTGGAAGAGTGGCTTAAAGAGAATACCTTTCATCACACCTCTTTTTCCCATAAGAAGCGTTTGGTGGAGCTGAAGGAGAGGAAGGGGCAGAGGATAAGTGTGGCTCTTCCCACCCTGAATGAGGAGAAGACCATTGGCAAAGAGATCGTCATCATTAAAGGTGAACTGATGGATCGGTATCCCCTCGTGGATGAGATCGCCATCATTGACAGCGGCTCCACCGACAGAACAATCGAGGTCGCGGCCGAATTTGGGGCCGACGTCTATCGGGCAGATGATTATCTGCCCGAGTTTGGTGTTCATCACGGCAAGGGGGAAAATTTGTGGAAGAGCCTCTATCTGCTTTCGGGAGACATTATTGTCTGGATCGATGCGGACATAGGCAACATTCACCCTAAGTTCGTTTACGGCGTTGTCGGTCCCCTTCTGGAATACGATCATATCGGCTACGTGAAAGCTTTTTACGAGAGGCCGTTGCACGTGGGTGATAAGATACGGGCCACCGGCGGTGGGCGAGTTACCCAGATTTTGATTCGGCCCCTGTTTGCCGCCTTTTATCCTGACTTGACCGGATTTTTGCAACCGCTTTCAGGCGAATACGCTGGCAGAAGAGAGATATTGGAGAGAATGCCCTTCAGTGTGGGCTATGGTGTCGAAACAGGCTTGCTGATCGATATTTATGAAAAATACGGTCTGGAGTGCATGGCCCAGGTGGACCTTGACCGACGGATCCATCGAAACCAGGATCTCGCCTCTCTGGGCCGAATGGCCTTCTCCATTCTCCATACCGTTCTTTCCAAATTGGAACAGAAAGAGAAGATTCAGGTGAAAGAAGCCTTCTCTAAGGAGCTCTATTTGATTAAGGCCCAAAAAAAAGATTTTTTCTTAAAGGGTCATCCGCTCAGATTGGTTGAGAGACCCCCCATGATCACCGTGGCCGAGTATCGAAAAAAGAGAGGTATTCGTGAGAAAGATCCTGCTGATCAGACACGGTCAGACCGATTGGAATGTTGAGAATAGAATCCAGGGACCGACCGATGTTCCCCTCAATCCTCGCGGCAGAGAACAAGCGAAGTCTTTAGCTGAAGAACTTCGCCACAGCCAGATCGATCATATTTACTCCAGCACTCTCTGCCGGGCTCTTGAGACCGGCCTTGAAATTGCTAAGTATCACGGTCTAAAAGTACAGACTGATTCACGTCTAAACGAGGTCTCCCAAGGGGTTTGGGAGGGTTTGCGGGTGGCAGAGGCGAGGGCCCGATATCCGGAGCTCTACGGACAATGGGAGACCGACCCCACGTCAGTGGTTCCGCCGCAGGGGGAGAGTATATTGGATGCCTTTGCCCGGGTGAGAGCATTTTGGCTCGATCGAGTGGCTCCAAGCCACGGAGTGATTGTCATTGTGGCCCACAAAGTGGTCAATGGCCTGCTCAAACTCTTGATCGAAGAGGGTGTGGCCGCAGAGAAGAAAGAGAGACTGAAAGGGCTGTGGAAAAGACTGCCCGCCGCTGAAATAGAGACGTTCGTCGTCTCTTAACGCAGTGCTTATGTTTCGTAAATTGTGCTCCATTTCCAACAAGGAGAAGGGAAAATGAAGAAACTGAGGCAGGATTTCGAGATCATAAAAAAATGCGTTAAGCCCACCTCTCACGGGGCGGCTATCTTGGCTTCGCCCCCGCCAGGGGTGCGTTATCCCTATGTCTACCCCAGAGACATCTCCTTTGCGGCCAGGCTGCTGCATCAACTGTCGAAAAAACCGTCTTTCAAAGAGGAGAGTCTCACCTTACTGGAGGATATTGCGCGATTCATTCTCCACTGTCAGAGAGAGGACGGGTATTGGGGACAACGATACGATTTGAAAGGCAGGGAGAAATCGATATATAAGCAGGAGGACAATGTTGCTCATGGGCTCTTTGTTCTGTTGAATTATGCCCTGGGCGCCTTGGAAATCGGTGAGGACTTCTCTCATAAAGACCAGATAAGGGAAGCCGTCAGAAGGGGTATAGATTTCGCCGTCAAGGAGTATTACCGTCAGGAGATCAACCTTTTCTTCTCCACCACTTCTGTCCATGAGACGCCCATTGAGAGGGGCTACAGCATCTGGGTCAACTTCGCCTACCTCCAAGCGCTGCGAATGGCCCTCAAGCTCTTTGAGCACCTCGGGGTGAAGGATCAGGCCGAAACCCTCAGAAGACTCCTGGCCAGATTCGAGAAGAACGTGCGTGACGCTTTCAGCCGCGGTTCATATTACATCAGGAGATTCACCCCGGAAGGCGAGATCGATTTCCGAGCCGACATAACCCTCCTCTCCCCATTCTATTTCGGCATTGAAAGTCCTGATTCGGAGGGGGTGAAGAATACGGTGGATTATTTGGAACACCACTTATGGGACCCAGAATTCGGAGGGTTGCAGAGATACCTTCCCTTCACCGAGGATCTGTCCACCCACATTCACGCCGGAAACGGTCCCTGGATGAACTATACGGCCATGCTGGCCCGGTACCACTACTGCACAGGCAATATTGCCCGCGGAGATCAGATCCTGGCGATCATCGATAAATACCGTGACCAGGAGGGATACATCCCCGAACATATAAGCACCTATCAGAGATTCGACGAATTTATCCGCTTGGAGTGGAACACCAGGCTGGAGTACAGGAAGGAGTTTGCCGACGACATGCTTCTCCCAGAGGTACCCTTCAATCACATCGTTGAAGAGCTCAACAACATGAGAAGGGCCTACGACAAGGTCAGAAAATTGAGCGGTCGAGGAAGGGAGGAGATTATCCGCTTCGCCTGCCCGCTCATGTGGTCGCACGTGGAATACGGTTTAGCCCTCATAGAAAGGGCCAAAAGTCGGAGCAATAAGTGAACCAGGTGGCTCTTATCCACTATTCTTGCCCTCCGGTGATCGGTGGGGTGGAGTTTGTCATCCAGGGCCAGGCCCGGGTGATGGCCAGCCATGGTCACCAGGTTAAACTCATCGTCGGCACAGGCGGCCGGCTCCCCGAGGCGGTGGTTGAAATCATACCTGAAATAGGATCGCGTCACGGACATGTGGCCGAGATCAACGAGGCTCTGCTCGGAGGCGAAATTCCCGACGGATTCTATCCGTTAAAAGCTACGATTGCGGCCAAGGTTAAAGCAGCCTTAAAAGGGGTGAAAGTCTGCCTCATTCACAACGTGATGACCATGCCCTTCAATTTGGGCCTGACCGCAGCCCTGAGCGACATCATTGATGAACTCGGCGGCCACATCCGTTTTTACCTCTGGTGTCATGACGCCGCCCTCATCGATCCAAATTATGAGATTCCACGACCGAAAGAGTATCCTTGGCATCTGCTGGGCAGGGCTCATCCCGGTGCCCAGTATGTGATGATCTCAAAGCTTCGCCGCCGGCAAATTTGTACGTTGCTGGGTATTCCTGAACAGGATGCATTGGTTGTGCCCAATGGCTTAGATATGAAGGCTCTGTTGGGGATCTCTGACCGACTCTGGCAATTGGCTCTGGAAAAAGGGTTTCTCGAAGACGACTTGGTGATGCTTTTCCCTTCGAGAATTTTGAGAAGGAAAAATTATGAGTTGGGGATACAGATTGTCAGAGCTTTAAAAGATCAGGGGAAAAAGGCCAAATTGCTCATCACTGCTCCCCCTGATCCCCACGCCCACGAGACAGTCCGATATTTCAAAGAGTTGCATGATCTTTGTCAAGATCTCGACGTGCAATCCGATGTGCTCTTCCTCTACGATTTGAGGCATCCGTATTTTCCCGAGGGAAAGGTCTCCTTCGGCGATTTGCGAAACCTGTATGCCCTTTGCGATCTCTTATTGGTGACCTCGCGAGAGGAGGGGTTTGGCCTTCCTCTCTTAGAAGCCGGGGCGTTCAAATTGCCCATCGCCTGTGCCAACATCGAGCCACTGGGGGAAGTGGCAGGTGCGCACGCCCTTTACTTTGACCTTAATGAGCAACCAACTCGCATCGCCGAAAAGATTTGGCAGCTTTACTCCTCCTTTCCGACTTCGGCGATGTTCAAGCGGGTTATCTTCAACTTCTCGTGGGAAGCTATCTATCGAGACTATCTGAAAAATATTGTCAGATAAAATTCGCTCCACCCAGCGATCCATGGCGATGAGATACCGCCCGCATTGGCTCGATCGTTCCGGTTCAGCACTAAAACTGTGAAAAATTTGTTGTCAAGGCCGACTGAGGAATGTATATTGTGGAGCGTGCGCCCGTAGCTCAGTTGGATAGAGCGCCGGACTTCGAATCCGTAGGTCGAGAGTTCGAATCTCTCCGGGCGTGCTTTTTTATTCAATATTCAAATTCAACGAAGCCATCAGCATCTTTTCTCGATTTCACTTTCATGACGATAAAAAAGTGTTGCATTATTGGGGAAAATTTGTCAATTTGAAATCTCGGTGGTTAAAACAGAATTTTCAAGGTAAATAGAAATGATGATCAATCGCAAAAGAGAGCTTGAAACTTTAAAAGGTTTGCTTGGAAGGCATCCAATTGTTGGAATTATTGGGGCGCGACAGGTCGGAAAAACAACCCTTGCCCGACAATTGGTCGAACAAGGCAATGAACCCTATTTCTATTTCGACCTGGAAAATCCGGAAGATCTCGCACGATTGAGTGATCCAATGGGGCATTGAAAATTACAAACGCCTCTGGCTGCGTGGGAGCTTTCCCAGAGCATATCTGGCTCGAACGAACCAACCCAGCAGCGAATGGCGAACCGGATTTATCCGGACTTTTCTGGAACGAGACGTGCCCCAGTTGGGAATCAATATTCGTTCAGCAACATTACGTCGTTTTTGGACAATGCTCGCTCATTACCATGGACGAACCTTCAATGCATCTGAATTTGGCCGTTCCTTTGGTGTAGCCGACAATGCCCTGAGAAATGGCGAAGGTTTGTCGATATTGCGGCGAGACCTGAAGCTTTGGTGTACCTTTTCTTAAGCTATCGATGACGCTCCCCTTACGTCTCGTCCTCTTCGAGTTGAGAGACCTCGGGGTGTTGGGCGAAAGCCGAGGTCGGTACGTCCAGACTTGAATAGCGCTCCACAGAGGCGCACTTCACACACGTGGTCGTGTCCGGCAATACCTTGAGCCTGGCCTGCGGAATTGGCCGACCGCAGACAATACAACACTTCTTGACTCTTTTTCTGATCTTGGCTGACTTCACTGCCACAGGAACATCACCCGCCTTCGATAAACAGTCTCACACAGTACTACTCAAACGAACCCCTTTCCTTACAAGTGTCAAGAAATTTCGCTCCGTTCATGAGCTCAAGTACAGCTCCAGCCTCATGAAACGCTCAATTTGGATGATCGTTCCACCTGAGCCGGCAACTTTCCGTCCTTCATAATAGTCTGACCATCGATCTTTAAGGGTGGGCTTAATAACGCCGTCCAGAGGGACAGGGACCGTCACTCTGCTGGCCCCGGAGGCGTTGTTCTCTGGGGCAATATTGGGCCGTACCGGCCACCTTCTGGGTCTCCAAAGGAGCCCACTGATCTGAGCCCGTCCCTTCGACCGGGGCCAAATAAGCCTACCCGGAAGGCAGAAGCGAACTCGCCGGGGTTGAGGAGGAGCCCAGCGCTGGAGATACTATCGCGCCCCTGCACGAACATGGTAATATCGGTGCCCATTGGGAGCGATGAGACAGGCCTTCGTACCTCGACCGATGCCTAAGGCTGGGGGTGGATCCTGGCCGTGCCCCTCTCAAGGCACAAAGTCCAGGCGGAGGGGTGTCTTGTGTAACGCTCCTCCGCGGAGATTACCCTGAGTTTAGGCTCAGGGGCTTCGGAGCTTACTACGAACGCCTAACGGAAGAGCAAAACAAGGCCGGCGTGGATGCCGATCTCTTCCACATCCCGTTTGACGTCAACAGGATCACCACCGACCTCGATCCTGGTGATGAAACCTTCAGGGACAGTGTGCCACGAGCCCCCCAGATTGAGGGCGAGATCGAAGCTCCGCTCCGGCAGACGGGCAATGTCGATTAAGAGGCCGCCGTTCACATTCCAGCCGAACTCGGTGTTGTTACCCCGCGTCCTTGAGAAGATGGTATAAGGTATCTCCTCGCGGGTGAAGAAATTGTACATTCCGTACATCGATGACAGGTACAACTCAATCCGCCGGACACGGACCGAAAACTGCGGACCAACGGTGAATCGAATCGATTGGGTTCTAGTCTCAACTAAATATCCTTGCTCTATATGTTGCTGGTATTCGTACGTAATGAAAGTCGCATCACCTCTCAGAGATAGGAACGGAAATTTGCGGGCCCGATAGTGTCCTCTCAATGCAAGCCCTCCACCGGTGTCGCATACATCGGCAAAATCGTTTAGAGGAATGGATATGATGAGTTCGGCACCGACGGCCCATTGGGCGGAGAGGCCATTCGCCCAGCCAAGGGCCCCTAAGATTCCTACAATAAGGTACAATGTTCGTAAAAGGATCAGATTCTTGAAACTCAATATTATCTCCTCTGGCTTCACGATCTGATCGAAAAAGGTTCCTGTTCAAATATTGCCACTCATCTTAGAGGGGTTAAGAGAGCTTAAGAAGGCATGAGATGTGTGTGAGGGCGAAGAGGGCTTGTTTTCTTTAGCTTCTCCGTCTTCTTTTGCCCTCTTCTGCCTTTTCATGCCTTCTCATCCCCTCTGATCCCTTCTCATGCCTTCTCATCAACGGGTATTCTGCCCACTGATATCCTGATTCCCTGGTACGCTTCCAACTGATCTTCCGATTCGCTGACCGCATTGGTTCCGCCATTCCGGTTTGGGGCAGGGGTACAACTCTTGCCCAAACCTTGTATATATTTCCTCTTCTGGTGATATTCTGAACCGTTTAATTAATGTTTGTGTCATTTTGTGAAGTTTTTTGGCTATCTACTCTTAATTCGAACTCCCAGGAACACCACACATCATCGGGGTGCTGGTCAGGCGGGCAGACCAGACATTTCGTCTCAATGCGGGGATCGATGGTCTTTGCAAAACCGGCGTACTCGACCAAGCCGATGGGTTTGCAGGGGAAGTCAGGTAGCCCTTTCCGCTTCCTGGCCGCCTGCACCCGACAGGTCTTCATGGTGAAGACGCATCGCCAGTCGGTGAGCTCGGTGATCGTTTGCTCATTGACATGGGCGTAAAGCCGAAAGCCAAGAGCCTCAACCAGAGCAGGAATGCCGCCTCCGGGTTTCAGGTTCAACCGCTCCATGATCCTTTTAGCTTCGATGATGGTGAATTTCTCCCAAGCGTCGCAATCAAGTTTCATGGCCGTCTCCAGACCGTACTCACCCTCCACCTCCCGGAACCACAGGCCGTCGTGGGCCAGCCAGTTCTTGGCCGCATCGGCCAGAAGCTCAAGAAGTTCCCCTTTCGAAAGATCCCTCGGTGTTCGCATCAATCCACCTCTTTTAGAGCTCAGTCCCCTTCACTCTTACCATTCTCACAGGGCATCACGTAAGCCGTTAATCAACCTTCTTAGAATCTTGCGAGACGTCAAGATAACGCAGATGCCGGATCGAGGCAAGAATTGAATCGAAAAATTCTTCATCCATCAGGGGTTGGAGGAAAGCATTAGCACCGTCCCAGAGGGTGACAGTTCCGACAGGTCGGGATTGGAAATTGGGGGAGGAAGGACGCTACGTTCTGGCTGGTGTTTCCCTTGTTCCCCGGTGCGAGTCCCAGTAGATGGAGACACAGAGGAGGAGAAAAACGGCCAGTCCGAGCCAGTTGCCGGCGACGCCGACATTTTTGAAGTTCGGTATGAGGACGGTATGATATTTGTCCTCAAAGAATTTGAGCAGGGCAGCGATCACGCCGATGAGGGCTCCTCCGGCGATCAATCCTGAGGCCAGCAGGAGTCCCCGATCGTGGCGAGCTTTGGAAACGTTCTCGTCCCGGCTCGACTTCTGCACCAACCAGGCCACGACCGCCCCGAGCAGGATTGGCGAGTTGAGCTCAATGGGCAGGTACATGCCCAGAGCAAAGGCCAGACCGGAGACCCCGATCATCTCGACAATGAGGGCAAATACAACTCCGATTCCGTAGAGAAACCATGGGGCTTTGCCACCTCCCATCAGGCTGGAAAGTACTGCCGCCATGGCATTCGGCTGCGGCGCAGGCATGGGGGTCGGATGTTCTGGCGAGGGGGCAAACCCGTAAACCTTTGCCAGTAGGATAATGACCGCCGTTACCGTCACCGAAGAGACGACCGCAGCCAGGATGTTGCTCCATTGAATGGTCCGAGGTGTGGCTCCGAGCCAGTAGCCAATCTTGAACTCCGTGACCAGCGTTCCCGTCATGGACAGGGCTGTACAGACCACCCCGCCGATAAGCAGGGTGGCCAGCATCCCGGTCAGCCCGCTCAGGCCGAGCTGGGAGAAGAGGACGGCCGAAACGATCAGCGTCATCAAGGTCATACCCGAAATCGGCGTGACGCTGATCATGGCGATGGCCCAAGCCGAGACCGCAGCAAAGAGGAAAGCGATGACGAGGGTCAGGGCAATGGCCACCAAGGAGAGGACAGTCGCATTGGTCTGGTCAGTGAGAACCACGAAGCGGAAGTAGAGCCAGAGGAGCAGGGCCACGCCGAAGATCATGCCGAAGACCGTCGTCATCTTCATGTCCCGCTCCAGCCGGCTCGTCCCGGCCTCTTCGCGTGTCTGCTTCCGATGGCGGAAGATCTCTCCGAAGGCCTGCCGGAATGCTTTCACGATGACCGGTGACATCTTGAGAATCGATATGAGCCCGGCTGCGAATATACCGCCGATACCGACGTAGCGGGCATAGTTATAGAAAATCTCCTCGGCACGCATCTGGGAAAGGGGTTCTAAACCATCCGTGATCGGGCCCGAGATGTAATTGCCAAGGTGGGCGAACAGGGGCACCAGGACGAACCACGACATGAAGGACCCTGACAGAATGATCGCCGCATAGCGGACACCTTATGAGTCAGAGCTGAGAGAGCTCCGATCATGGAGGTGGTGAAGTTCTCAGCCCAGGCGTGCATCGATGGCCCGAGAAAGTCGAAGGCCGCACCGATGGCCATGGCGTATGCCAACACTTTCGCCTGACCCCCACCCCGCTTGCCAGTGACCAGAACCTCGGCCGTGGCTGTGGCTTCGGGAAAGGGGAGCTTGCCGTGCATGTCCGCCACAAAGTAGCGCCGGAACGGGATCAAGAACAGAACCCCAAGGATCGCTCCAAAGAGCGGGACGACGAAGATCTGGAAAAAGCTGGAGAGGTGCTCGATACCTAAGATGTAAATGGCCGGCATAGTGAAGACCGAACCACCGACAATGATCCCCGATGTCGCCCCAATGGAAAGGATGTTCACATTCTCGATGAGAGTGCTCTTTCGAGCCACGAGAGCCGAAAACCCAACGGCCAGAATGGCGATGGGAATGGCCGTCTCGATGCCCTGGCCCAATTTGAGGGCAATGTAAGCCGCCGCCCCTGAAAAGAGGAGAGCCATGCACAGTCCAAACACGACCGATCGTATCGTCACCTCGGCCACACCCCTCTCCGCAGTCACAATCGGCGTGTATCTTTCGCCAGGTCTCAACTCCCTCCGAGCATTCTCAGGAAGACCAGACTCGTTTTGCTTTCCCATGAAACCTCCTCACCCATATTCCAAAAATGTTACAACACAGCCGCGTTCTCAGGATCGATCCCGATGACCAGCTCGAGGATTTCGGTTCCTTTTCGTAGCTGGTTCTCCTCTCCATAAAGCGAGGCCAGTTCAATCATCACCTCCACATTTTCCGGTTCGGCTTCAAGTCTCTTTTCGAGTTCTTCGATCCGAGCTCTCATGAGAAACTCTCCTTTCGTAAGCTGAACAAATCTGCTCCGTGCAGGGACTGAAGATGCTAAAAATGGTGGCCGGCTCTTGGGGCGATAGAGTTGACACAGTTTTTAGCAAATGGGTTCGTCAGGAGGGCATAGGGGGATGTCTATTAGAGGGGCTTTCTGACAGGGCTTTGGGCGGAGCCCTCATCGCTGCGTCTTTTTTACGGTGTATTCCCCGGGTACCTTGAAGACCCGTTCCGGTATGTTCACATTGACCGCTATATGCATCGTCTCGGTGATGACCCTTTTCGTTCCATAGTCGAGGATAGTCTTGAGGGGGAAATCGGTCCCCCGCCAGATCCACTGACGGACTCTGATCTGATTGGCGGATTTGGCCATGAGTTCCTCCAGTTCATCCACCCCCTCTTGTTGCCCGAGATGTTTTTGGAATCTGTCCTCGAACTTGATATATTCGTAGATGTCCGTCTCCCTCCCGGCCACGGTGTCCGTTCCGACTGCGATTCCTCCAAAACGCTTGTAGTCAGGTGTCTTTCCCCAATCGAACCGGCTGCTTCCCTCTCCCAAGTAAGGGATCTCCTGGGCCGTTTTCGTCTCCACATTGAGCACGTAAACCTTTCCGTCGGCCTGTATGGTGACGTATTTTGTTCTTTTTCCGTCCGGTGTGGCCATCTCCGTCTCCGTGCAAAACCTCTGTTCCTTGAAATTGGCCCACACCTTGGATATCCCTTCCATCTTTCGTCCCCCCTCCTCCTCGACCACCCTCATTTCGAAGATGGCCGATGTAAACGGAGGGAACTGACCGGTCCCATCAGTTGCGGTCAGTAGCAATAGGAAAAGGATAGTCGAAGGAGAGACTCTCGACAGACTCAATTCTTAACTCCTTTGTGGCAGCGCGACCGAAACCAAACTTCTCTAAAGTATATATATTCTGCAGTCCGATGTCAATAGAATTCGTCTCCCCGCGGTCGGATTTCTCACTGCCATTTCCTGGCCAGCGCGAAGAAGGCTCAGAGGGAGGGGCAGTTCTATGCATTTCTGTTCGCCACACCGCGTTTTTCCCGGGGGTCCCTCATCCGACGAAATACCAGATCAACTTCTACATGCCAATAGTACAAAAACCATTCTCAAATGTCAAGCATCTTTTCAGCAACCTCGTAAATAGAGATTGACAACGCCCCCTTTTTGTTTTATAATAAGACCAACACTGAAAGGAGGTGGCGTGAACCGAGGATGAAACGGAGAGAGTTCTTAAAAGTAGGAGCCGCAGCCTTGACCCTCGGGCCGCAGCGCCTGCTCGATTCCCTTCGAACCGAGCAGGGGAGGTCGGCTGACATCGTTGTGGTTAAGAATAGCTCACCGTCTGCCATGGTGCGAAGAGCCGTAAGAGCTTTGGGCGGCATGGACCGATTTGTCTCCAGAGGTGACATCGTCGTGGTCAAGCCCAACATCGGCTGGGATCGAACCCCGCAGCAGGGGGCAAACACCCATCCCGAGGTGGTGGCCGAGACGGTCAGACTGTGCCACGAGGCAGGGGCCAAGAAGGTCGTAGTCTTCGACAGGACCTGCAACGAAGCCCGCCGGTGCTACCTCCGCAGTGGGATTAAGAAAGCGGTCGAGGAGGCCGAGGGTGAGATGAGACACGTGGTCAAGGCCCGCTTTAAGAAGATCGCTATTCCCAGGGGAAAAATTCTGAAGTCGTGGGAATTTTACAAGGACGCTCTGGATTGCGATGTCTTCATCAACGTGCCGGTGGCCAAACATCACAGCCTGACCCGATTGACCATGGGCATCAAAAACATCATGGGGGTGCTGGGTGGGGATCGCGGCCAGATCCACAACAACATCGACCAGAAACTGGCCGATCTCTGTACGGCGCTTCTGCCCGAACTCACTATCCTGGACGCCACCCGCATCCTGGTGGCCAACGGTCCTCAGGGGGGCAACCTCAGCGATGTCCGTCCCATAAAAACGGTCGCGGCCAGTACGGACGTGGTCGCCGTGGATGCTTACGGGGCCACGCTCTTCGGTCTGAAGGGGGCCGACATCGGCTACATCGCCAGTTGTTATCGGATGGGGCTGGGCCAGATGGACCTGACCAGATTGAACATGAAGGAGATCGATCTGGGATAGATCTACACAACATTCTGCCTGCCTGTGCGTGCCCACCTGTCTGCCGTGTCGGCACAGGCAGGCACGCAGACAGGCCGGCTGAGATGAGCCTCTAAGTGGTGTCTCCTTGGGCTGGGGCAGGAGTTGCCCCAGATGCGGGTGCGAGTTCTACTCCCACCCGAGCAGAGGGGGATGTGTCCCCCTCATGAAAGGGGGATTTAGGGGTTGTTCTTCTTAACAAGAAAATCTATAAAAATCAGGATTCTTTCATGCGTTTCACCCGTCGGACTGTTCAGATCCTTTTTCTAATCATTTTCCTCTGGTTGTTCTTTCTCAGCGCTTTTCCCTTGGAGCGCAACTATCCTGTCGATTTATTTCTCCGTTTGGATCCCCTTATTGCCATCGGCACCATGCTGGCCTCTCGAAACTTCATTATCGATCTGTGGCCGGCCGCGGTGCTTCTGGGATTGACCATCCTCATCGGGCGATTTTTCTGTGGCTGGATCTGCCCTCTGGGTACGACCCTCGATCTCTTCTCCCGTCTGAAGAGAGGGAAGCAGAGGCATTACCGCAGACTTAAGTCGGCCAAATTTGTCATCCTTCTCCTTCTTTTGGTATCGGCCCTCTTCTCCACAGGTCTGATCGGATACCTGGATCCGGTAGCTCTCTTGATGCGAACGGTGACCGCTGTTCTCTTTCCGGCCTTCGCTTTTGCCGTTCGGTCGTCGATGGGATTTCTCTTCGGCTTTGAACCGCTGCAGGGGATCCTCTATCCTGCCAACGATTTTCTTCTGGCTTACGTCCTTCCGGGCCAACAATCGTTCTTCAAAACAAGCCTTCTCATCTTCTTCATCTTTGCGGCTCTTCTGGGACTGGAGCTTCTCTCGCGGCGGTTCTGGTGTCGTAGCCTCTGCCCTCTCGGGGCACTTTTGGCCCTCCTCTCAAGGTACGGTCTGATCAATCGAAAGGTCTGGTCCGGGTGCACGCGGTGCTCAGTCTGCTACGCCAGGTGCAAGATGGGTGCCATCTCCCCCAATTTTATCGAGACCTCATCGCCGGAATGCGTTCAGTGTTTCAACTGCGTGGCCGACTGTCTACCAAAAGTGACCAATTTTGCCTTCACTCGAAATAATGTTATTCATAGCATTGAT
>JBHIER010000021.1:0-15214 GCA_046760705.1 bacterium | reverse complement strand
TCTCCTTGGCCAAATCCTGCCCAACCCGTTCAATCGTCTCCAGGACCGTCTTATCCTCCGGACCCCCGTCGATGGCCTCCCTGAGAAGACGCTCCGCCTCCTCCAGCTTGATCTTCATATCCCGCTGAATCTCTCTCACAAAAGCTTGGACTCCGATGGGCAGCTCACGAGCCAGGTGAAAGATGCCATCGCCCAAAAAGACGACGCTCGTACTCTCCACCCCAACATTGACCAAGGCCACTGTTTCGAAAGATCGGACGTCATAATTGACGGAGAAAACGTTGACCAGAGTACAAAAATCGACATCCAGAATGGCCGGACGCAACTGTGCTCCGGAGAGGATGTCGATGTACTTGTTATAGATGACCTCATTTCTGGCGGCGATACGCAAAACCTTCAACTGGTCCGACTGTGGATCTCTCTCCAGTGTCTTGTAGTCCAAAGTTACCGACCCGATGTCGAAATCGAAGGGGTTTGTCCGTTCAGCCTCCTCTCGCACCATCGCCTCAGGTTTCCCTTCGAACTCTGGGCCGATGGCTACAATCTCACTCAACACTTCATTCCCCGAAAGGGAGACCACCACCTCTTTCACCGGGAGATCACACCGATCGACCAGACTCCGAATGGCCCGGATGACCGCGTTCCTGTCCCTCACTTCTCCGGCCAGAATGGCATCGGGTTGCAACTCCTCTATCCCAAAGGAGAGCAGACGATACCCATCCGCCCCGTGTTCGAGACAGACCAATTTCACGCATCTGGTTCCGATATCAAGGCCAGGTGTTATCCTCGATTTTTTCAGAAATCCGATCTTCATCCCGCCGTCCTACCTGGTTACAATCTCCCTCGCTCCCCGTGGCACACCCCAATCGTATCTGTCCCAAAGGTACATATTCTTTTCCAATGTGTCAAGAAAAATATTCGATTCTGTTTGAAATAACCATATGGCATCTAATAGATTGGCGGAGAGCCAAAACACTTAACATTAATGTCTGCAGTCCAAACATTGAACAGAAGTGTCACTTAAAACAGAAAAACTGCTTTCGGTCTCCCCAAAAGTAAACTACATTCCAACCGTCTGTCGCCAGCGATTTACGACCACAGTTCTGACACTCTCTTGAACTCTGGTTACGGTCTGAGTGCTGTAAAAGCCATCGGCCTGGCCGGAGAAGCGAAATTCGTCCTCGGAGTCGTCGCCCGATTCATCCATAACCAGCAGCGTCCCGTACAGGTGAAAGCCGTTGCCGCCACCGCTCATCCGGGCATGGTTTTTAGCGACGATGAGCCCGTCCCAGCGCCCTCTGCCTGTCACCACCAGATTCCCCTCGACGATCAACACCCCATATCCGTAAAACTGACCGCTGATGTGGAGATCGCCGGTGCATTGGGTTATCAGGTATTCGTCCTCACTACCGATGGTGGTGTGATCAGCGTACGTCCCGCCAGAGATGGTATTGTTCACCATTGTTTCCAATTTAGGAAGATCCTTCGACCGGAACTTGTTGGGGTTGAAGTTGTTCGGATTCCAACTGCCCAGATCGAGCACACTGGGGGTGCAGGGGTTATCGCCGTACAGATTCCCTACCCCCAACACCTGATCGCACTGGTTGCCGCTGATCTCGCCTCTGATGGGGCTCACGTCCTGCCACCGGGAGACGAGAATGGCTGGGACATCCGGCCCCGGCCCCGAAGATTCGTCCGGGTTGGTGTCCTTGCCGTCCAACATGAAGGCGTTGCCATCGAACTTGGTGTCCATCTCCTGACCGTCAATATAGACCAGTGCCTGGGGCAGGTGGAGCTCCCAGAGTTCCACCTCCGCCTCAACCCTCCGCTTAAAATTCTTGGTGGAAACACCCTCAGATCCGATGATCACCCGGTTGCACTTTCCGGGCGACTCTCCCGGCCTCCGGCCGTCAACGATCTTTACATCGTAGTGCCCCAAGTAGCGGCTCCACGCGGCATCGCCCTCACCATAGGCATGACAATCGACTCGGGAGCCAAAGTCCAAAATGCCGTCATCACCGGTTCCCACTTGGGCGTCGGCTCCTGCCACCTCATCGTCCCATCCGTTATCAATTCCCGCCACCATCTCGCCGATGGCCCTCTCCAGGCCCCCTTCGGCCAGATAGAGGGCCTTGGCCATCTCATACTTCTTGCTGGCTTGAGTCAATTCGGTGTTGGCCACGTAATAGGCGGTCACCCCGAGAACTGAGATCAAGACGGCGCAGAAGAAGACCATTAAGAAAACGCTGCCATCTTCACTCAAAGCAATCTTTTTCAACATAGCCATTCACTCCCTTCAAAGATATTGCCCTTTCAAATGGCCGCAGCCTATTTCGCCGCCAGGCTGCGCCAGTGATTGATGGATACGGTGCGTACGTCTGTCCGAGCTTTCTCAATCGTCTCTGTTGAGTAGGAGAGGTCAGAGTTTCCGGTAATCTCAAACTCGGCCACATAGTCCAACCCCGAGGAGTTTCCGATCATCAAGGCCCCGTACAGGTGAAAACTTGTTCCGCCGCCGACAAATCTGGCGTGATTGAGGGCAATGATGTAGCCATCCCACCTCCCCTGACCGCTCATCTTGAAGTCCCCTGTGACAACCAGCACCCCGCGTCCCTCTATCTGCCCGCTCAGATGAAGGTCCCCATCACACACGGTGATCTGGTAATCGCCCGGGCCCCCATATCCGGTAAAGCTACTGTACGTTCCTGGAGCAATGATATTGTCGGCCATCCCCTTCAGCTTCTGGGCGATCTGGGTCAAATTGACTTGCGTCCCTGTCTGCTGGACGCTGGGTGTTATCGGGGAAGTTGTCTCATCGTATCCGGTCCCTTTCACCTGGTCCTTCTGATTGTCCCTCAGGGCATCGACGATGGGCGTGGCAGGTCCGTTGCTGGCAAGCCCGGGGACAGAGGCACCGGGCCCGGGGGTCCCATCGGGATTCATGTCGTTGCCGTCGATCATGAAGGCCTGACCGCTGAAGTCCGGATCGGGGAAGAGAGTCTCGTTGTACCGGCCGACCATGAAAACCGTCGCCGGCGGCTGAGGAAGATCAAAGATTTCAACTTCGGCTTCCACTCTCTTTTTGAAATTCTTGATCGAAACCCCTGTCGATCCGAGGATCACCTTGTTGCAGGAACCGCTCTGCTGGTCTGGGCGGCGGCCATCTTCGATTCGCACATCGTAGTGGCCCAGATAGTAGGTCCAGAGGTCTGCACCGCCGCTGGCATAACAATCAACTTCAGGTCCAAAACTGAGAATCCCGTCATCCTCTGTCCCATCCTGACCATCCTCCCCGGCCAGCTCGTCATCCCAGCCGTCGTCCATACCCGAGGTCATGCCAACGAGGGCCCGTTGAAGACCGGCTTCGGCCAGATAGAGGGCCTTCGCCTTCTCTGACCTCGCCCCGGCAGCGGAAATCTCGGTCGTGGCCATGTAGTACGCCGTCACTCCACACACCATCATCAGCACCGCGGCAAAAGCAACAACAAACAGCATCCCCCCTCGTTCATTTGAGACCGTAGTTTTGAGCATTGAACTTCTCACCTCCTAAAAGGCCAAACGGTTCATCTATAAATCCAAATTTCTCGGCTTCACCACCGATTCCAACGTTCGCCTCCGATATCCATCGCCACTGAAATCACGATCCTTCGTCTCCGTTCGGGCCACCATTGTCACTCTTACCATGCGGACACTGGACATGTCTCCGGGTTGGGGTGTCTCCGACCCGTCGGCCAAAATGAAGCTGAACTGGAGATCCTCAATGTTTCCGGCCAGGATCTTCGACCCCGCCCCGGCAACAGTTCTCATCAACTTCGGATGATCGGGCTCATTGAGATTGAGAGAGTAACTCACTCGCTCGATCGGGGATACGATGGTATCATCCATATAATAGGTTCGGCTCAAGGGCTGGGCAGTGATGATCTCATCCTCTTTGGGGGTGTCCAGATTGATGGCCGTTATGGTATGAAACTCTCCCCCATTGAAATCCTCAATGTACATCAAACCACCGACGTAGAACCCTGTGGCATCCATGACGTGCTGTGAGTTATCCGGGCCCTCATCATGGTACAGAGTAGTGTACCGGGAATCGAAGTTGGCCATTATGACCAGTGAATCGGGACCGCCACTGAGGCCATCTCCCGGAGTCAGAGGTTCAACCCCCTGGCCCAGAGGAACGCCACTGCCGGCGTTCATCACGTCCCGGATAATAATCTCCATGGCCGAGCGAACGTTCTTCTGCATGAAGCCGACCTGCTCTTGGACGTTGGACAGCCGGTTGTGAACCACAAAGAATCGAGCCATGGCCGTCGTCAGTACCCCCACAATCAGGAGGATAACCAGCAGCTCTACGACTGTCGTACCCTTTTCATCCCTATGAACATAGGACAAGACCATCTCACCCCACTTCGCTTTACTGGCTTCTCAATGTGATGAGGTTCATGCGGTGAATTCTCCCCTTCTTATCGTACCAACTGACCGTCACTGTGATCTGCTTCATTCCCGCTTGAGGGACGTCATCTTCGACGGTCCACGACCTCGAGTACCTGGCAGACGGTTCGTCCGACCCGGAGACGATGCTGTCATAGTCCATGTTCTTAAACTCTTCCATCTTATTTTCCGCCAGAGTGGTTGCCTCCGTCATGGCCCGGGCAAACTCGTTGTGCTGAATGAGGACCCCCATCAAGGTGGTCATACCGGTGGCCAGAATTCCGAAAATGAACATGGCCACAACCACTTCCACCAGAGTGAACCCCTCTTCCACCAAAACCGTACGCATTCTGCTCCCTTTCTGAGCGGATTTTCACTCCCTTTGACGGATCAACGTACCCGGCTTCGTCTAACTCAAAGGCCCTTCTGCCTGACTAAGACTCCCGCAATTTCTGTGCCATGTTTCTCCATGACACCCTGAGAGAAGGACTCAGCCATGCAAGCCCTTCAATTTTATGCCGTTACAAAAAAAGGACAAGAAAGAATCTCTCTCCTGTGCGAAATCAGAAGACCGGTCCTGTGGGAGATTTCCCCACCTTTGGGTTATTTAACCAATTCGTTTGCGGAAACGGTCAATGGAGCAGAGGATCCTTCTTCCGGAAAAATCTCGGCAGAACCGCAACGGCCAAAACGATTCCGACCAACAGAACGAACGAGAGCTGGGGGGTCAGGCTGCCCTGGCTCGAACCGAAGGTGATCCTGTGGGGATGGAGGGCCGCACCTGAGAGGGCCGGGCCGTTTCCGAGGCTGTCGACGGCCGCAATGTAATACTCAAGCCCCGGGTCAATAACCATATATTCCGGAATGATGCCTCTATAAACATCACCCTGAATGTGCTCCATTTCTAAAACATTGTAAGGTTCTTGATCCGAGGACCGATAAAAAAGTCGTACCGAGGCCACACCTGACGAATCGGAGATGTCTGCCCTCACAGTGAGGGCCTTTCCTCTCTTCGCCCCGGATACGACCCGGTGATCGATCGTCGGTGCAGAGCGGTCCTTCGCCTGGATGACTTCCAGAGCTTTCCCTTCCCTCACTATCCTCATGCTGTTCAACTCCTCGGGTGTCATCGGTTTTCCGGTATCGCCCATTTTTATGGAGTGGCCGGGGGAGGCCATCAGCCAGCCCATCAACACCCCCATGATTATGGACATCAATAATATAGGGCCAGTTCTCATAAGTTCTTCCATTCAAAGGGTGGAAACGCCGACACTCCGTATTTCCAATTCTCTCTGCCTGCCCCATTGCGAAAGCTTTACGGGGTGCTTCTGTGGCTCACAGCTCTCTCCAGGCCACAACCGAATAGGTTCCCAGGGTTGGGAACCAGGGGGGCGGGTAGTCGGGCAGCCGTGTATCGTAGGTGGTGCTCGTCCCGTAACCGCTCACCGGTGTGCTCCCTATATATCGTTCCGTCGCATACAGATACTTTTCGATCAGTCCTCCGAAGGTGAACAGGTGGCCCTGTCTGGGCCGGTAGTAGAAGTTCATCACCTCGAGGGCGTGAAGGGCCAGGACTGAAGCGCTGATCCGCAAATCGTCGGGAGTCCCCTCAGGAATCCGGACCTTGTATCCGGCCACAATGCCCAGCACGTCCTTTGAGCTCGGCACCACCCTCGGATCGTCCTTGTAATCGATGTGCCCGGTGATGTAAATATTGTTTTCACAGGAGACGGTCAGGGCCCCGTGAAGCACCCCGGAGAGGGAGTCGATGTCCCCGCCTTCGACGTGCAGGACCCCATCCGGGGGCAGGGGAACGGTTCGCTTCAGGTGGCCGTAGATGCCGTCGTCCCCCAGGATGTTCGGGTTGCGGATGTCCATGGTTCCGTCGGGGTTGAACCGTATGGTCGTATTCCCGCTCAAGTTCCAGCCGCTTTCGGCTGCCTTCTGTTTCAGCTTGTCCGTATTGGCCGGCAGCCCGATGTAGTCGACCCCGAGCCGATAGCCTTCTTCAAAGTATGGATCCTCCCAGCCGTGATAGTAGACAAAGTTGCATTCGGTTGAGGTCACCATTCCGTCGTAGAAATGGGCGCTGCCGTAGAAACGGATGTAGTCGTTGCCGTGGCACGGCCCATGGACGGTGTCGGTATCAGTAAACCAGACCGTATACCAATAGCCATTCCAGTTGATGAGAGACCGATCGAAAAAGAGGCCGAACTTGGCGAAGCTCTCCTGACGCACATCGACCTCGACCGTCTTCTCCACCCCGGCCACGTCTGTCCGGCCTGTCGAAGAGATAGTATACCCTTTGAGAAGGTTGCTGGGGTTATCGTCGTCGGGGTCGAAACTGACCTCGTAGGTCCCATAGTCCAGGGGCTGTTGCCCGGCGAAGGGATCGAAGGGCTCGGTTCCGGCCGGGGGCTGCGACTGCTGAGACAGCCACAGCATCGCCCGTTCAACCCCGGACTCGGCCAGATGGAAAGCCTTGATCTCGCGATTGCGGTGGCCGGACTCGGCCAACTCCGTGTTCGTCACATAGAAGACCGCTGTCCCTAAGACAGTCAAGGTAAAAGTCGTCATGAGAACCACTCCGAGAACACCGCCGCTCTCATTTCGGAATGTGCCCAACGGCATGGCCGTTCCTCCTTTCTAACCCGCAATTTTTACCCCAAAGGTTTAACCCCCTGGGCATACAGGAATTGTGACTGCCGATTCTGACTGGCTGCTCTTCAGCGGGCTATGGAAAGCGCGCCAACGGTTGATCACGCCCATAAAGGGCTACACTCCGGTCTCGCCTCTGTAGTGTAGGGCCTTGTGCCCGTATCCTTGTGCCCGTATCCTTGTGCCCGTATCCTTGTGCCCGTATCCTTGTGCCCGTCACATTCTAATGTGCCCGATAGGCTAAATGCCTTTCTTCAGATGGAAATTTCTCAGTTTCACCCGGGTGATCAATTCTCTCCGTCGGTATCCGTCCCCTGGAAAGCTCGGATCGGCTCTGGCCGTGCGGCCGACGATGCTGATCCTCACCATGATCACCTCGTCCATATCGGCCGGCGGAGTGGGCGTCTCGCTAAAATCCTCAAGAACGTATGCGAACTGTATGTCGTCGATATTTTCGGCGACGATCTGATCGCTCCCATCGTAGTCTCTCAGCACCAGCTTGGGGTGTTCAGGATCGGACTCCCGATCGATGCAATACTGACGATAGCTGGCCTGGATCACCCAACTGCCGGCCTCGAAGGGCCGGGAGAAGGTCATCGTATTGTGCTGGAGATGGTCGGCCTGATCCTGGACATGGGTGATGAGGAAGGTCTCAGAGCCGACCTCGTCGGCGATGACCGCCCAGCCCTCTTCGAAGCCGGACACATCGTCACACTTGAGCTCGGCGCTGGGGTTGGGCATCGTCTCAGTGAGAACAGCCCGCACCCCCGGAACCGCCCGCATGACGACAATCTCGTCCGAGTCGGTCCCGGAATCGATGATGTCGACCGAACTGGCCAGCGCCCCGGCTGGAAACCCGCTTCCGGCCATTCGAATCTCCTCCTCCATGGCCTCCATGGCCGAGCGGACGTTCTTCTGCAGAAAAGATATCTGCCCCTGAAGATCGTACTCCTTGTTCTGAAGGACGTGGAACCTCAAGACAAAAGTCACAAGCAGGCTGGTCACCACCAGCACCACCAAAGCCTCAACAAGGGTGAACCCGTTCTCGTCCCGCAGCCTCTGTCTCATTCCTCAGAACTCCTCCATTTTAGGGCGGCAGCATAAGGGTTACCAAAGTGGTCGAATGATTCCGACCCTTGTGGTCGGCCCACGACACGGTGACGGTCACTTTCATCAGCCCGTTTACGGGAAAGTTGTCCACGAAGGACCAGGCCCGGGTGAACTGACCGATCGTCTCCGTCCCGGGTTCGACAATCAGACAGCACTCATTCTTCAACTCTTCCAGCTTATCCTCAGCCAACTGGGTGGCCTCTGTAAGTTGGTTGGCGTAATCGTTGCTCCCGATCATGGCCACCATCAACAGGGTCAGCCCCAGGGAAGTGATGGAGAAGATGACCATAGTGACCATCACCTCGACCAGAGTAAATCCCTGCTCGTGGGCCCGTGAGAATCGGCGCGAAAAGCACTGCTTTGATTGGGCAACCATGGGGGTACCCTCTCCAAAATGACAATCTACTCGCCTTGCTGCCCCAACCGCCGTCCCTCACAAGTAGTGAAATCTGATCGAACTCTTCGCGGCAGCTCGGCGTCTCAGAAGGACCACTGCTTCAACCCCCGCGGGGTATGGCCCTTTTCGTTCAATCAAAATGCAAAAACCGTACCCAACAAATGGTCTTTCATTGTTGTCACATCAGAGATATCCGACATTTGTGTCCCATGTTCAGGCTAAGCTGTTGAAACCTGTCCGGCTTCGGTGACCCTCTCGGGCCCAGGTTCCCATTTTCCCTCCATCTTTTCTGAAATCGTCTACCCGATCCTGACCCGAGCGGGGCTCGAAGGTGTGGCATTTGCCCAATTTGGGGTCATAATCCCTGAGAAGATTTTCGGAAAGTTGAATAAGGATGAACTCGATAGTCTTTCAGCAACTCCACCCACCCTCTCATTCCTGCCTGTGCCGAACTCGATTCGGGGCGAATGCAGAGCCTGGCCCGTATTTATTACAAGGAATCTTCACCCACTCTTTATACCGGTAGGACAAATTTTTTGCTTGCTTTTGAATGGAAAGAACTGCACATTTATCAAATAATAAAATAGAAAGGGGGTGATGCATGGTCTCAGTCTTTGGTTTCCTCAGCATACTGGTAAGGGACAAAGAGGGGGTGATGCCCATGGCGGTTTACTGATCCAGGCTTGTCAGGAGGTCCGTGAGTGAATTTTTACAAGTTTTGAAAGGAGCGATCAATGAAACGCACTATTGCTTTTGGGTTAATTTTTCTCCTTGGACTCGGTTCGGTGATTTTGGCCAGTAATGCAAACCTGGCCAAAGGTGATGCAAAACAGAAGCCGACTCCCCAGCGCCCGACGGAGAATCCGGAATACCTCGAGGCGAAAAAACAGCCCCACTGGTGCGGCACAAATGAACTCTGGGAGATGCGGAAGGCGGAGTTGGGACTACACAAAACCGCAGTGGGTTGCCCTCTGGAGGGGGTGTGTGACGATCCGACTATGCGGGATGGTACGGTCATCGAGCCGCTCACTGTCCGGGTGATCGTTCATGTAATGGGCGACAACCAGGGCTACGTCGTCGATCAGGCGACTGTCGATGCTACCATCGATCAAATGAACGCGGACTACTCGGCCAACGGTACCAATATCCAGTTCCAGCTCGTGGCCACGAGATACCACAGGGATAGGAAGCTGAAGTGTATCAGTGCCTGTAACTGGGGTGGTTGCAGTGCTGCCTTGGCCGACATCGCCCGGATGAAGAGCAAATATGCGGAGTCGCCTCAATCACAGTGCAACATCTACATCTCTTGCCAGGATCCGTTTTATTGGATTCTCTTGGGAGTAGGCACCTTTCCCTGGGACCCCGATGCCCTCACCGAACAGGGAGGAATTTGGCTGAACAGCATCGCGGTGGGAGCGGGTGCCCATACGGCCACCCATGAGATGGGGCACAATCTGGGTCTCTGGCATACCCATCACGGGGTGAGTGAGGTGGCCGAATGCGGCGACTGCTACGAATTCGCCAGCGGGTTTGAGTGTGACATCCGCGGAGACTTCGCTTGCGACACGCCTCCGACGCCCACAAACTACGAATGCAGCCCTCCGGGCGGGTCTGACTGTCAGGGGACTCCCTGGGGCGCAACTCAACCGGAAAACTACATGGGTTACGGGCCGGACGACTGCATCACCTTATTTACTGGCCAGCAGACGCTGCGTAAGCAGTGCTGGACCAAGGACGCCCTTTCTGGTTGGCTCGTCGGCCCACCGGTGCTCATGCATGTTGATACAATTACGGTCACCCGTGAGCTCGTGGCCGGTGGTCGGTATCGTGGGGTGGCAACGGTGAGAGTTGTCGATCAGTCCGATAATCCCGTATCTGGGGCGGCTGTCGAGGGCGTTTTTACCGGCCCCACTTCCGGCAGCAAGAGCGGAACAACGGATGCCAATGGGGAGGCGGTGATTAAGTCTAAAGCCAAAAAGAACCCATCTGGCGAATGGTGCTATGAGGTCACCGATGTGATCAAGAGCGGCGCCACGTATGACCCCGGTGCCAACGTGGTCACAAAAGCGTGCGAAAGCGGCCCTGTCTTCAAGGTGTTTGGTGCTGTAACGTCAGGTCGGTTTGTGTTGGGTCAGGCTTATCCCAACCCGTTTAACCCGGAGACCGACATCAGATACACCATTCCCGCCGACCGTGAGGTGAGATTGGAGGTTTACAACCTGCTGGGACAGAAGGTGGTCACACTGGTTGACGAGCACCAATCCGCAGGTGTTTACAATATCCGGTGGAACGCTGCCGATGTGCCCAGTGGTGTGTACTTCTACCGGATCACTGCCGGTGAGTTCACCGCCACGAATAAGATGATCCTGATGAAGTAGTCTTAGGTTCTACATCTCGAACTGTTGACGATTCACACGCAAAAAGCCGCTTCAGCCTTTGGACTGAGGCGGCTTCTGATTTGTATCGAATCTTGGTGCCCCTCGAAAGATTTTGAAGTGAGAGAATTGGGCAAAATATGTTGACAGAAGCGCCAATTCTTACTAAATTACAATTAAGATGAAGCAGGAGAGAAAATTGGAAAAAGAGATCTCTTTAGGCGAAAGGTTGGCCAGATTAGAAGGGGTGATGGAGGAAAACTCCAAAAGATTGGATGACTTCTCGAAAAGGTTGGATGACTTAAGAGATGATTTCAATCATAGAATCTCTGACCTCCGCTGGAATATGAACATCTGGTTCATAATTCTCACCCTTCTGATAGTGATATTTAAGTTTTTGAAATTATGATCTCCATTCACGCCGTCTTCTTATTTGAGACACGCTCCTTCGTTTAGCCCCGAAACCTTCTGATCACACATTGATGTCTCATGTTCAGATAAGTCGATAGGGCATTTTCGGTTCCGTTGACTCTATCAAACCGGAATCCCCATCTCCCCTCTATTCTTTCTGAAATGGTGTGCCCGATCCACAGCCGAGGGCAGCCCGAAGTCGGGACATTTGCCCAGTTCTGGGTCATAACCCCTGAAAGACTTTTGGAAAGCTGGATGAGGAGAAGTCTCTCGCAGATGATGATGGCCGTGAGGAGTTCAACGATCGGATATCGGACGGAGATCTTCGCCTGGCACAGGCGGCATCGTCCGCGCAGGAGAGCGTAGCTCAGGAGGGGAATGTTGTCGTAGGATCTGATCGGAGCCCCGCAATGGGGACAATGGGAGCCCGGACGGAGCAGGGACTTTCCCTCAGGTATGCGGTAGATGCAGACGTTGAGAAAGCTACCAACGGCTAAGCCTGCAACGAATATGAAAGGATATATCAGAAACCCACATCTCCTTTGCTCGAAATCCCTATGCTGGGACAGGAGTTGTACTCCTGTCCCCTACACGCCTACATCCAGAGTGCAACTCGTACCCGAACTCAGATGTTGATGATTCACGAAGAAGAGCTGCCCCCCTCGGTTAGAGAACATCCATCCGACACCTTTGCGGCCCGGGTTTCGTCCAGTTCTATCTCTTTTTGGAAAGCTGGATAAGGAAAAGTGTCAGGGTAGATGAGGTGAAGGGCACGAAGTACTGTAAGGGGTAACCTCACGAAAGGAAGCTTAAAGAGGAGAGAGAGAACCCACTATGATCCCAAGGACAGTTGTTCTGTGCTCCCTTTGCCGGTAGTCATCTGTCCGATTTCTCCGCGGTGATTTTTCCCATCATAGGGCATATGCCTTCCATTCCGCCTGTTTCAACCTCCATGATCTCTGGGAAGACATCTCTGAACGCTCTGACCACTTCCGGGTCAAACTGAATATCGGAACAGCGTTCGATCTCCTCCAAGGCCTGCCACGCGGGTTTGCCTCTGCGATAGGGCCGGTCGGTGACCATGGCGTCGAAGGCGTCTGCCACGGCGATGATTCTGGCACCCACGGGAATGTCCTTGCGACCATCGCCCGTGATTGAATCGATGTCCTGATAGTATTGGTGATGGGCCAGGACGATGGGGATGGCCTCCTGTAACACTGTCCCCACTGAGCCCAAGATTTGGGCTCCTTGCTCTGAATGGGCGTCAAGCACTCTCCGCTCTCTTTCGGTCAAACTGGCTGCTTTGTTGATAATGTCTGTGCTGACTTTAATCTTTCCGATGTCGTGGAGCAGAGCAGCGACACGAATGTTTCCTATCTCGCTTTCGGACAGACCCATCGCCACGGCTATGTCCGTTGCTGTGTCGGCCACCCTCAATGAGTGGCCTTTCGTGTACCGATCGGCCGACTCCAGATACTTCGTCAATATCTCTAAAACACCTATATAGGCCCTGCGGAGCTCCTGGACTTTCCTCTCCTTTTGTTCGTACAATGTACCGACCACATATCCGGCCAGAGTGAGGAATCCTCCCCAGATGATCAGGCCTAAGATGACGTCAACCCTCCCACTTTCAGTGGTGAATCCCCTGGACTGAAAAGTGTCGGGGGAGATCACCGCTAAGTACACAATGAGGGCCACGGAGAGAAGACTGGCCAAAAGTGCCCCTCTGCGCCCCAGGATGAAACCGGCTACAAGAACCGGCAGAAAGAAGATGTTTAAGAAGACCATCCTATGAACGACAAACAGGTGTGTAGCGATCGCTATGAGAAGCAAACAGAAGACAAGTAGCTTTTCAAAATGTCGAAGGACAAATCCCTTTAGAAAGTCCATAATCGGTCACCTCCTTGCACGACGTTGGATCGAATGAGCACCTTCATGCTTTACATGGAGCCCAGTACTCTCCAAAGTCAATTTACTTCTCCTATACTCACTTTCAGTCCCCATCTTCTCAGGATGTGACGGATTTCGGCGCTTCACCAGCTCACATCGAAGAAAGAGTGTTACCCCAAGCTGGAATCTCTTCGCTTTCTGGTCGGGATCCTCTCCACCTCCGAGGCTTCCACTCCCTCCCCCCTCAAAATCCTGGCCCAAATGGTATCGTGGTCCATCCCCCTGTTTTCAGAATTCGTGCCCTCGACCTCCATTCTGGCCAAAAATCTTTGGCAGGCCCGCTCCCACCTTCTCTCGACTTCTTTCGTCTCCCGGTGCGAATAATAGCGGAACGTCAAACCAAAAAGGAGGGGTAATGTACTCATGAGGGTGAAAAAGAACCACAAAGATGCATCTTCATTGGCTTTGCCAGTATGGGGATTGATGGAGGAGACTGTTTGGAGGCTGGCCACATCTCCCCCGCCCCGGCCATCCGGTTCCTGACCCCCTTGGATCGCTTAGGGATTCCCTTTTCTCTTCAATCTCTATCCTAAACATAACTGGATCTCTCCTAAGCAATTTTCAATCAGAACTCACATTTCGAACTTCCCCTTCAACAGAGCGGCTGTCATGAACGGTCGGTGCAATCGTTCGTGGCCGAAAATGAACTCTTCCTGATCCTTCAACGACCAATATCACCCACCATCATTGTTAGACCCGCAGCTTTCTGTCCCCCGCTTTCCCGAGGGTCACCTTTATCGAGCAGTCTCCCCTGTCAACTCCCAAAGGAGTCTCCCCAAGAAACGAAAATTCCTGTTGCTCTTAAGGTTAGCAAAACCCATGCCAAAAAATGGTCTCACAGTGTATCACCTCAGAGAGGTCACACATTGATGTCTCATGTTCAGATAAGTCGATAGGGCATTTTCGGTTCCGTTGACTCTATCAAACCGGAATCCCCATCTCCCCTCTATTCTTTCTGAAATGGTGTGCCCGATCCACAGCCGAGGGCAGCCCGAAGTCGGGACATTTGCCCAGTTCTGGGTCATAACCCCTGAAAGACTTTTGGAAAGCTGGATGAGGAGAAGTGCTCTCGCAGATGATGATGGTGAAGGGTCCGGAAAGATAAAGGGGTAACCTTATTACAGGAGACCTACAGGGGAGAGATGTAAGACCAATACGCCCTTATTATCAGATCCCCGAAGAGGATATAGCCGGTGGCACCGAGAGCCAGAAAGGGTCCGAAGGGCAGCCGGGTGCTGCTCCGCTTCGAGGAGACCAACAGAACCCCACCACCGACGACCGCCCCGATGAGAAAGGCCAGAAAGAACGAGAGCAGCGCCCCCTTCCACCCCAAGAACGCACCGAGCATGGCCGCCAATTTGATGTCGCCTCCCCCCATGCTCTCCTTCCTGAAGACGGCCCGGCCAAAAAGGGCGATCAAAAAGAAGAGGACCCCACCGATCAAAAGACCGATGGCCGAGGCCACGATTCCCCTCCCCCCAAAACCCAAGGAAGCATTGAAGGGGGAACAGAACAGACCAACTACGATCCCAGGCACAGTTATCCTGTCCGGGATGATGTACCGGTCCAGATCGATGAGCGCGACGACGAGAAGACCGGCCACCAAAAGGCAATAGATCAAAAACTGAAGGCTCGAACCGGAGACGATGAAAAGGGCCACGAACAGGATGGCCGTGAGGAGTTCAACGATCGGATATCGGACGGAGATCTTCGCCTGGCACAGGCGGCATCGTCCGCGCAGGAGAGCGTAGCTCAGGAGGGGAATGTTGTCGTAGGATCTGATCGGAGCCCCGCAATGGGGACAATGGGAGCCCGGACGGAGCAGGGACTTTCCCTCAGGTATGCGGTAGATGCAGACGTTGAGAAAGCTACCAACGGCTAAGCC
>JBHIER010000020.1:0-15435 GCA_046760705.1 bacterium | reverse complement strand
CATCAGCCGTCAGTGGGACTTCTTCTGTTCCCCCTTCTACTATTTTCAGTATGTCGAAGGGCTGCGCCCGGATGTGGTGTTGATTGAGCAGGAGTTGCTCCGGCGATCCTGGTATTACCCCCAGTTGCAACGGCAGTATCCCTGGCTCATCCGGGCGTCGCAGAGGGAGGTCTCCGAATTCTTGAGCGAGTTGGAGAAATTCGAGAAGGGGAAGCGGTACAATCCGGTCACCATCCAGAAGAGGTATATTGCCATGATCGACAGTTTCATTGCCAAAAATATCGGTTCACGGCCTGTTTACCTCACGCCGGAGGTGGAGCCATCGATCGGCGCGGGGTACGTCAAGGTGCCTGAGGGGTTGGCCTATCGGTTGTACCAGGACGACCGATTCCACTCTTTTCCGAGGCCGGAGTTTCATTATCGAGGGCTTCACGACCGTTCCTACGACGACTATTTTCACCAGACCGTGATCACCTTTTACAGTCGGATGTGGGCCAGTCGGGCGGTGTACCTCTTCCAACATGGCCGTTATGCCGAGGCCCTCGAGGCCTATCGCGAGGCCCTGTGGATCGATCCGGACAACCAACAGGCCCGAAGAGAGTTAAAGAGGTGCGAGACCCTTCTGGAACCGGAGGGTGAGCCTCAGACCCCCTGAAAAGGGGGCGAACGGCTCCTGCGAGCCTGCCTGGGCAGCCAGTCCGCCGTCCTCAATAAGTCCTATTTGCTGGCAGATCTTGAGCTCAACCTTGGGGCCTACTTTTTCGGTGCACCCCCAAAAGTGAGCTGGGTGAGATGGCCGACGCCCTCTTCGTCCAAGCGCAGTACTCCTTTTAGAAACGTCCTGCCCACGACCGGGCCCTCCCGGCTGCGTCCAGGCGAAGAGTCGTTTCCCCCTTATTTCCTCTTTTTTAGTCCCCCCAAAAAATCATTGACAAAACCTCGTGGTTGTAGTTTATTTTAAGTTGTCAAAACGTAGAAAGACATTAAAGAAGATGGCTGCAAAAGGAAGGCTGTACGGGGAGTCTTTGAAAATGGGACCATAAGATCTCGCGAAAAGATAAAAATTGAGAAAGAAAACGGAGGTCCATATTTTCTTTCTAGAGGAAACTGAATCGAAACTTACGGTCGTTTTTAACCCAATAGAGGAATTTGACGAGCTAATAGATTCTGTTTCCTTAGGCGGTGATGCCGTCAAAGATCAGAGAAAATGTATGACACGTGAGTTCACGTCGTTCACTCACTTGCAATCCCGGCAGCCATCGAGATATGGCGTCCCGATGGGTCGGGACTGTTATCCCCTGGGAAAGGCGATCTTTTCCCTCAAACCCTCTGATGGACGCCTCGGAATCTATAGAATTCCAAGACGTCCAGAGTCATTGCTGATTCTCAAAAAGCTTGACAATCCTTCTCTTTTTGGTATATTAGACTCGAAAGGTTATAAAAACTAACTAAACTGAAGGTGATTACGTTGAAAAAGACACTAAAACTTTACCTGGAATTCCCGAAGGCTTTAGTGGAAAACCTGTGGAAGAATGAGAAAATAGCTGCCTGGGAGATAAAAAAAGCTGCTGTTTTGAATTTAGTCCGTACTCAGGTGATAACTTCCTCCCGAGGAGCTGAGCTCTTAGAGATGAACTACCACGACTTTCTGGATCTTATGGCACAAGAGGGAATACCCGTAATAAACTATGAGTCGGCAGACCTTGACCAAGAGATAAAAGATCTGGACGAGGAGCTTGTTAAGGGATAGGCAAGACTGTGATCATCGTCTCTGATGCCAGCCCGATCATCTCGCTTGCCAGGGCAGGTTTGCTTGGTCTCTTGAGGGATCTGTTCCATCAGGTAGTCATACCTTTTGAGGTCTATCAGGAAGTGGTAGTTCAAGGAAAAGGCAAAGCCGGAGCCCAGGAGACAGAATCAGCCGACTGGATAATGATCGAAGAGGTCAAAGACCGACATTTGATAGGCATCCTTCAGGTTCACGGTCTGAGCATGATGGATGCAGCCACAATCGCTCTGGCCAGAGAAAAGAAGGCCCATTTTGTGATTATATGAGAAGAGAGCCCGTGATGTTGCCAGAGGCGAGGGGCTCAGAGTCATCGGTCTGGGTGTTATCCTTTTGGAGGCCAAGAAGGAAGGGCTCATTTCAAATGTCAAAAAGCCTTTGGACCTCCTCATTCGCAACAAGGCTCGAATCCACCCCAGGCTCTATCGGGAGATACTCAGGAGAGCGGGTGAGTAATCGGCTCCAAAACGAAAATAGCGTCCCGACGCTTTTTAGCTATTGTAACCTGAAAAATTCAATAGCCACAAAGGCACAAAGACACTAAGTTTCAATTTATTATAATGATAGCCCTATATTTTCATTTTATGTTTGTGATATCAAAATAAACTGAGTTTTGTTTGTCTATAAATTCTATCTAATTATTTCTTCGTGACTTGGTGTCTTGGTGGCAAGGTTATCTATCTTATTACTTTCTTGCTCTTCCTTGATATTCCCTGCCTTTCCCTGACATTCCCTCATCAGTTCAGGATCTCCACCCTCTCATCCCCTCTGTACTAAAAAAACTACACCCCATCAGGCCAAAAGTGTATCGAAAAAGATACACATTGAATCCCTCATCAAGAGAGAGATAGTAAAATATCATTTGCTTAGTCGCTAAGAAATAAAATCTTAAGAATATCATTCTTAAACTTCCAAAACTTTGGCATAGGGTTTGCGTTAATAAAAAGTTGAGTCGGTTGTTGCTGTTATCCGTTAGATCCGTTGTTGTATTTTGACCGACGAAACTTGAAAGAGAGGAGGTGGTGCTAATCGGAATTTCGGTGATCATGGTTGTTAGATGGTCATTAACATCCTGTCTACAGAAGTTCTATCTGTAGCAATCTAAGGAGGAGAAATATGGTAAGGAAATTCTACCGAGTGAAATGGTTGCAGTTTCATTTTGTTCATTCTAACTTTAGTTCTATGAGGGAGGGTGAGATCATGAAAAGGTTCTCATTTCTGTTAGCGCTAATGTTGTTAGTGTGTTCTGCTATTGACATCTCAATTGCTGACAATGCCATTCAACTAACGACAGATCCAGGAGCCGACAAGAATCCGTCGTGGAATCCAGATGGAAGCAAAATAGCTTATCAGTCGGAAGCTTCAGGGAACCGGGATATTTGGGTAATGGACGCGTATGGCACAAACAAATTTCAAGTTACCACAAATCCAAGTTTCGAAGGAATGCCGGATTGGCATCCTGAACCTGACAGCAATAAGATTGTATTTTGGTCTGATCGTGATTGGCTGGCAACAGGTTTTCCAGAGATCTATACGATCCACGCCGATGGAAGTCACTTGGATAGGATTACCTCCAATCCCTATCACGAGAAGTATCCGACATTCAGTCCGGATGGGAGCAAAGTCGCCTTCACCAGGATAACCAATAATGCCTGGGACGTATGGTTGATGAACGCCGATGGCTCTGCTGATACTTGTAAGTTGACTGAGGGCCAAAGTGGGGTGATTCACTACATCAACCCGAGATGGAAAACGGATGGGTCAGAAATCTTATACAATTCAACGGGTCAAATAGAGGCATTATACCCTGAAAAAAAGGTCGTCTTGGTGATGGATTCCGACTGTTATGGCACCAACAAGAAGATAGTAAGAGATGACCCATGGTTTCACGAGTTTGGTGCCGATTGGGGTCCGGATGGAAGTGAAATTGTCTTCCATTCAGATATGTCTGGGAACTTCGACATCTGGGTGATGAATTTGGATGAACCCAGGTTGGTTCGATTGACCGATGACCCTGCCGATGACCGATACGCAAGGATAAGTCCGGATGGGAAGTGGATAGTTTTCCAATCAGACAGATCTGGGAATTGGGATATCTGGAAGCTTCCTCTTCAGGAACCTGAATGCCCGCCTTTATTAGTATGGGAAGATGACTTTGATTGCTATCCTGTCGGTCAATTTCCCTCTCCACCTTGGATTCCAGATGCCAATGCTTCCTCACAGCCGGACTTAAATGTGGTTGTTGATTCAGTCAGCGCGTCGGGGTCAAAGTCGCTCGAGCTCCATAGTGTGATAGACGGATGTTGGGAGGCGGTAGCATATCGTCCAATTAATGCGGAATCACTCTTTTGCGTTGAGTTCAAAATCAGGACAAGCGGAGAAGGAGGCTACGGGTGCCACAATGAATTTGGAAGTGCTGAGTTAAAATCGCAAGCTGATTGGACCTCACCAGGGGTTTGTTTGGTTGGTTTTAAAAACGATATGACTATGCGCACCCCTGGTCCTGGACCCTGCTGGCACGGGCCAGAGAGTATAACCCTTGGGTCATTCGACCATCAAAATTGGTACAAGGTTCGGATCGGGTTTAGAAAAGTGGGCTCAGACAGCGCCGATGTTAGCTATTGGATTGACGACTTGTTTATCAACGAAGTCAAAATTCAACTTCCTGAGGAGCCGCTTAAATACGTTGGACTCGGAAGTGGTGACAGCAAAGCTTGGTTTGACGATGTAAAAGTCTATGGAATTAGCACTTCTTGCGCTGTCGTAGCCGAGGTCGGATGTGATGAGTTCTGTTATGGTGATACGGTGGAGGTGCCAATCATCATTGACATGACTGGGATGAATCCACCGGATGACAAGTTGGGCAGTTTTACTGGTTCGCTGGATTGGGACTCTAACCTGCTGGCCTACGTCAGCGATTCTGGCATTCTGGCTGACTTCACTGGAGTGGTCAACGTTTCCCCTGGCAATATTGCCTTCAATGGGGCCAATCCAACAGGTGGAGGGGGAGAGGTCACTGTATTGATAGTGACATTTTCTGTCGTCGGACAGGATAGCTCTACAGGCGTTCTCGATCTGGACTGCTCCGCTATGGCCGCAGCCCTCACTTTTACGGACCTGCTGCCGTGTCTTACGGTTTACGACTGTGAATTTCACATCAGCGCTGGACTTTGTGGTGACATCAACGATGACGGATTGTGCAATTCCACCGACGCCTTGATATTCCTCTCCTACGATGTGGGATTGCCCATACCTCAGCCATTCCTGGACAAGATCAACGCCGGATGTTGTGATATCAACAATGACGGATTGTGTAACTCCACCGACGCGTTGATTCTTTTGTCTTACGATGTCGGGATTCCGGTTCCCTTCTGCGTGTGCGAATGTTGCTGCCCATGTCCTGGAGTCCCAACTCTCAAGACCATTTCCGTCGCAGGGGCAAAAGCCTCTGCCTCGCCCTCTGATTTCACCTTAGCCAAAAGGGAGAAAATCACAGTTCCGGTGGAGGTGGATGTGGCCGAGACCTCTGAGCGCTTGGGCAGCTTCACTGCTAAACTGGATTGGACCCCTAAGGTACTTCGCTTTGTCGGCTATTCCGGCGGGACCACCCCCGGCTTTGCCGATCCTGTGGTGAACACCGACGGGGTCTCCAGTGGGCACCTGGTCTTGGCCAACGCCAGTGCTGAGGGTGCAGCGGGGGTGGTCAATCTCATCAATGTGGAGTTTGAGGCCATCGGCCCCGAAGGCTCGTTCAGCCCTCTCGAGGTTAGATTTTCCGCTCTGACTGCAGCTTATACGTTCAGCGATTTGCTTTCGGGCCTTGATGTTGTGGTCAGCAGGGGGATTTCTATCGGGCAATTGCCTACGACTTTTGCCTTAGACCAGAACTACCCCAATCCCTTTAATCCGGAGACGGCCATTGGCTATCAGCTCCCAGAGACTGGTCATGTGACCTTAGCCATCTACAACGTCTTAGGTGAGAAGATCAGGACGCTGGTGGCTAGTCATCTTGATGCTGGACGCTATTCTGCAGTCTGGGATGGCAGAGATGAGTCAGGCCATGAGGTGGCTTCGGGCATGTATATTTACAGGTTGGAGGTTGGGGACTTTGTCATGGCCAGGAAAATGCTGCTTCTCAAATAACATGGATCACTGGGTGCCGAATTCTAAAGAATTCGGCACCCAGTCAAAAGAAGGTCTTAAAATGAAGCCTTTTGAAACTCTTTTTCTCTTAGCAATGCTTGCTGTGGCGATGTTCCCTTTGTTCGCATCAGTTCCCGCTATGTCCCAGACCGGCGCGGTCATAGCGTATTCGGTGACCTCTAATTCCAACCCGGCTAATGGGGAACAGATTACTGTCAATATCAACATCGACATGTCTGGTGTCAGTCCTCCAGATGACAAGTTGGGGAGCTTCACCGCCACCCTTGATTGGGATCCAGCGGTGCTCTGCTATGTGGACTACTCTGATTGTTTGCCGGGTTTTGCCTGCATACTCAATGACGCCGGTGCGGATGCGGGTCATATCACCTTCAATGGGGCCAACCCCACGGGAGTAGGGGGAACATTCACTGTTCTCACCATTACCTTCAATGTCTGTGGTTTGGATAGTTCGGGGACCGATCTTGATTTGGAATTTTCGGCCGTGGCCGCGGCCAAAACTTTCAGGAATCTGCTCCCTGTTCTCATTGTTCATGATGGTTATATTCGCATTTGTTGCCCGTGTGGCGATGTGAACTGCGATGGCCAGATAACTCCGGGGGATGCATTGTGCGCTTTCTGGCGATACATCCTTGGACACTGGCAGGAGGAGTGCGAGTGTTCGGAGCAGGCGGCTGATGTGAACTGTGACGGCCAGATAACTCCGGGTGATGCCCTGTGTTGCTTCTGGAGATACCTTCTTGGATACTGGCAGGACGAATGCCCCGCCTGCCAGTGCGGTCGCGTGGGCAAGGTTTCTGAGCAGACCATGACTGCTTTTAATGTGAGCCTGACCGCGGTGATGGGTCCGCCTGGCGAGATGGTGAGGGTTCCCATTGTGGCGGATAATCCCCAGGGTCTTTCCGTTTTCGGTATGGACCTCACTTTTCCGGAGGACCTCTTAGAGTTTCAGGAAGTGTCTAGGGCCCGGCTGACCAAGGCTTGGATTGCCTTGGACGGAACGGAGAGTAGTTCTGGTGTTATTACCCTGGGCGGTTTCAATACTGAGGCGATGAGTTCTACCGAGGAAGAGGCCATCGCTGAGGTCACATTTGTAGTGAAGAACGGGGTTTCTGGCAAAGGCGATTTGGCCTGTGTCAACTTCGTTGATGACCTTGAGGGGGCTGCTTTGAGCAAGGGTAGTTTCGTGGTCAATGCTGTGCCTACAATTTATACCTTACAGCAGAACTATCCTAATCCCTTCAATCCGAATACAGATATTAGATACCAGATACCAAACATCAGAAGTAAGCCCCGTCCCGAGACCGGGACGGGATCGGGAATGTCAGAGTCAAGAAGTAAGATGCTCATCCATACTACCCTGAAGATCTACAACATCTTGGGGCAAGAGGTGAGAACGCTGGTGGATGAGTTCAAAGATGCGGGTTATTACACTGTCATTTGGGAAGGAAGGGATAGTGATGGCAGAGAGGTAGGGTCAGGTGTCTACATCCACAGAATTCACACTGGGTGCTTTGTGGATTCTAAGAAGATGATGCTCATTAGATGATTGCTGACAGTCGTCGTTGATCAGTGTGAGATTTGAATGGACGAGAGCCGCAGAGGAGATGCCTCAGCGGCTCTCGCTTCAATAAGTTAGAGTAAACCCATTTAGACGGATAAGACCGCAACCGAAACATTTTTTTGACATGGAACATTCTTCTTATTTGGGTTTGATTGTGAAATATTTTGAGGCATCCGGAAGAACATAAATACAGGATTAAATTACTTTAATCCTCCTTCAGGGATCTGAGCTGGCAAGTAACCACGGGTTAATTAACACCATAAAAAGACTAATCCTACGCCTAATAAACATCACTGTTGCACCTCTCCCGCGCGAAAGCTTGCTCAAAAGAAATCGCATCCAGTAAAACTGCAATATCTTAATGGATGTTTTTGCTAATACCTATTGACATTGAAGTTTTGTTTCGTTAAATTTGGAATTGAAGACCATCAAATGATAAACTGAGAACCGAGGTTCAATATGATTTCTTTCAAAAGAATAGGACTTCTAATCCTTGCCATTCTTGGCATGATGTTCTTGCCAGTGCATCAGTTGGCTTTTGCCTCTGATGTTGATGATATCAAGGACATTGACGAAAAGAGATTGCCTTGCGTTCTTGAAGAAGAATCTCGGTATCACATAATATCAGAGGATTTGGGTCTCTTTGTAGAGGATATCGATGAGGATGGCAGAGATGAGATTCTCTTTGCAGAGCGATGGGACCCAGGCACTACACACCTGATTTACTTCGACGAAAAAATCGGAATTTTTCAATGGGATTTACCATTCCAAAATTCTGTAATACACAGCCCTTTTTGTGCAAATTTGGATTCTAAAGGCGACCAAGAGATCATCATTCCTGAAAAGCGAGGAAATGTCATATTCCTCAACGTTTACAGCTCTGACAGGGATTCGATAATCCGTTTTAAAGCCTTAGAAGGTAAAGACTTTGATGGTAATGGAATTTGGGATGGCCAAATAGTACCTCACTTTGCTGAAGATTTAAATGGTGACGGATACAAGGATATTATTGTTGCAGTTCGTGCAGGCCGAGATTTACAACCGAGAGGTATCTACGCATATGATGTCAAAAGTGGGAAAGAGGTCTGGAGGTACAAAACGGGTCCTCATATTGAAAAAATATTCCTGCGAGATTTGGATGGAGATGATACATCAGAGATCATCGCCTCAAGTTATGCTCCAGCCAATGGTAGTGAAGCCAACAATACCGATGATAGCCATAGCTATCTCATCGTCTTAAGCAAAGATGGAGATCTTCTTTGGCAATTCGAGACAGGTGGAAAATTTTCCGGTTGCAATGTACGCATCGACGATATAGATCGAGATGGGAAAATAGAAATTATATTGGCGACATATTCCGTAGCTGCGAAACCTGAAGACTTAAACAGAATAACCATGTTGAGGGGTGAGGAGGGCACAGTAATTAGAGAGATTCGGTTATCATCATCTTTCCCGAACCTGGAACTTGGTGACATCGATCTCGATGGAAACAAGGAGATCTTTATCGGAGGCGACTCTGGGGACCTATTAGTATTCAATTCCAAATTAGAAGTAGTCAAAAAGTCACGTTATCCAGCAAAGGTGGAAGTTTTGCTTGTCGATGATATTGATAATGATGGGGAGAAGGAGATTTTCGTGTCCATTGGTGATAGCAAAACTCTTGTTCTCAAAAGTAAATTAGAGCCGTTAGCAATATTTGATGACACATTGCTGCTTTATTCTCTACGAACAGGTGTTGGAGAAACGAAAAAATTACTTTTGTCCTCCAAAGGATATCTTTATTTATTGAATTTCAAAAAGAGACTTTTACCGCCGCTTCCATGGAAGTATCTCTTTGGAGGATTCTTCGGAGGGATTCTTCTGTTAGTTATAGGTTTTTACGCGGTGAGAAAGTTGAGACCACCTCCTATTGTGACTCGTCTGAAAAAAGATCTGCTGGATGACATCACTATTGGCATTATCTCCATTGATAAAGATGGAAAGCTGTCCTATCTCAATGAGCAGGCAAAGAGTGTTTTGAAATTGAAAGGAAGAAGTCCCGTTGGTCAGGGATACCAGACGGTGTTCCAAAATGAGGAACTGAAAGCATTATGTGAATTGATTGACAAATCCTACACTGGGTACGGAGAGAGTAAGAAGGATGAAATCAGGCTGAGAATTGGGACTGAAGGCCGGGAACTCCTGGCCGAGGTCCTTCCTCTTTTAGACACAAGGGACGAAGATTTAGGAAGATTAATCATTGTTGAGGATATCACCAAATGGTCTCAATCTGAACGGGCAATGGCCTGGATATCTATGGCCCGTCAGTTGGCCCACGAGATCAAAAATCCCCTGGCCAATATTATGATTACGCTCCAGTGCCTGCAGAGGGAATACAAGAAGGATAGAGTGAGCAGGTCAGAGGCGTACGACGAGCTTGTCACTTCCACTATAGATGAAATAATGAGATTGCGCAATGTGGCTAACGGCTTTATGAGGTTTGCCAAATTGGAGAAGCCGAACCTCCAACCGAATAATGTCAATCGTATTATCAATGAAACCCTGGCCGAGTACTCACAGCGAATTCCCGGCACGATACATGTCAAAAAGGTACTGGCAGAAAACTTGCCTCCAGCACGGGTGGACGAGGAACAGGTACAGACAATGTTGGCCAACTTGATAGAAAATTCCGTAAATGCCATGCCCGACGGCGGCGCTCTCACCATATCAACTGCTTTAATTCAAGAATTTCCTCAAGATCATAAGAAGATAGGTACTGACTTTGTCTCCATTGAGATTGCCGATACCGGGGGCGGCATCTCTGAAGAAGATCTGAAAAAGGTGTTCGATCCGTATTTTTCGAAGTCTAAGGAGGGTGTTGGATTGGGACTGGTCATAGTTAACCGAATCATTGAAGATCACGGCGGTAGCATCAATATTTATAGCCGGGAGGGGATTGGGACGACCATTACTATTGAATTACCTGTCAACGGAGAGGTAACGGATAAACGGATGAAGGCAACGGATATAGAACGGATAAACACACAATGGATAACCGGAGGATCTTTTAGATGCGTTTATCAGTTGAACGAATTCGTTTACCAAATACGATGACAAAGCGGAGCATTCTTGTAGTAGACGACGAAGAGGTCTTCAGAAAGAGGCTGGGGCACCTCCTGCGGCTGGAGGGGTACAAAGTTCTATTGGCCAAAGATGGGAGTGAGGCCTTGGAGACGGTAGAGAGACACGACCTCAACCTGGTGCTTTTGGATATGAAGCTGCCTGGAATTGACGGCATGGATGTTTTGAGAAAATCTAAAGAAATGAAACCTGCTCTGCCCATAATAATGATAACGGCCTTTGGCAAGATTCGATCGGCTGTGGAGGCCATAAAGCTGGGGGCCTACGATTTCATTGAGAAGCCCACTGACCTTGAGAGGATACTGATTACTGTCAAGAATGCTCTGGCAAAGGAGCAGGTGGATCGGGAGAAGGCCAGACTTATTGAAAATATCCGCCAGCGATATCAGATGGTGGGATCGAGCCGAGCCATGAAGGCAGTATACGAACTCATTGAACAGATAGCACCCACGCCGCTCACGGTCTTGATCCTGGGCGAGCACGGCACGGGAAAGGAACTGGTGGCTATGGCCATCCATAATCTGAGTGATAGGGTGAGTCAGAATTTTGTTCGTGTGAACTGCGCCGCCATTCCCAGTGAACTGATTGAGAGCGAACTGTTTGGGATCGAGAAGGCAGTGGCCACTGGAGTAGACAGAAGAATCGGAAAGTTTGAGAAGGCAGAGGGGGGGACGATATTTCTCGACGAAATCGCTGACTTGAGCGCCGCTGCGCAGGCCAAGATCTTGCGAGCTTTAGAAGATGGAGAAATTCAAAGGATTGGTGTGGATGAAATGATAAAAGTGGATGTGCGGATTATCGCCGCCACCAACAAAGATCTGGCCACCGAGACTGACAAAGGTCATTTTCGGGAGGATCTCTACTATCGGCTCAATGGAATAACCATCAACATTCCTCCCCTGCGGGAACGAAAAGAGGATATTAAGGAGCTGGCAAACTTTTTCCTCCAACAGTATTGCGAGGAAAACAATATTCGTATAAAACGGTTGGCCTCATCAGCCGTATCAGCTCTAATGCAGTATCCCTGGCGGGGGAATGTGAGGGAATTGAAGCATTTTGTCGAGAAATTGATCGTTCTCGCCCCATCGGACAAAATAACAGACTGTGATGTGAAGTCGTTGCACGAGTCGAAACCGGCCGTGGAGTTCGATTCTGACTCAACGTTGATGGATGCGAAGAGAAAATTTGAGAGAGAGTTTATTCTCATCAAATTATGCGCCAACGATTGGAATATTGCCAAGACCGCCAGACTCCTGGGTATAGAGAGAGCCAACCTCTATCAGAAGATGAAAAAATACGGTTTAGATCGGAATTCGGATTGCGGAGTGCGGAATTAAAACAAGACAACAAAAAACCCATACGCGCTACGGAAAGCGCGGCTACATGATATTGCACCGTAGACACGCTCGTAGTAAGCTATGCAGCGACTGCGGAGTAGCGTCATGACGGCACTCCACATCCGTTCCGTGCCTGACTGCGAGGCCCCACCACTGACTGATAGGAATAAACCCATGAAAGGGTAACTCCGAAGACTCAAGAATGGCTGTGGGCAAGGGATGCTGGAAATGTGGACTTAAGGCTTTAACCTCTTATGGGTGGCCAGCGATAGGTAGAAAATAAACCCGCCTCTGTTAATAAACGTACCGGCAAGCCAAATTTTCGTTCTTCCCTTCTTCTGCCCTCTCATCCCTTCTTCTCCCTTCTTATTAAAAAAGATACATATTGCTCCTTCTCCTGGAAGGCTGTATATTCTGTGGTGGGGCAAGCCGCACGGAGCGTTCTTGGTGAAAGAACCAAGACAGACGACGCAGAGCACATGATTTCGAGACCGTTCATCGATAAAAAAACCGGGGGTGATCTCTCACCGATGAGGTTGAGATCCTACGGGAAGATCAATCTCGGGCTGCGGGTTCTGGGCCGGAGGCCGGACGGGTATCATGAGATCGAGACCCTTCTTCAGACCATCGACCTTTACGACGAGATTGAGCTGCGGCCGATCCCACGGGCCATCCGGGTCCACTGCGCTCATCCCCTCGTCCCGGAAGATAGGACCAACCTCGCCTACCGGAGTGCCCATCTTTTGAAGGAGACCTACAAGGTCAGAGAAGGCGCTCGGATCACGATCAAGAAGGAGATTCCCGTCGGTGCGGGGTTGGGCGGAGGGAGCAGTGATGGGGCCGTGGTCCTCCAGGGGCTGGCCGAGCTCTGGGGGTTATCTCTTTCGGCCCGGGAGCTCTTTTCAGCAGCGGCGCAGATCGGATCGGACGTCCCCTTCTTTCTCAAGGGGGGAACAGCATTGGCCACAGGCAGGGGGCAGAACCTGAAATATCTCAGCCTGCCCTGGGGGGAGATAGGGTTTGTCGTCGTCTATCCCCGCCAGGTCATCTCCAGTGCTTGGGCCTACAAGAGTGCAAAAATAAGCTTGACACAGAGCCGTAAATATTTTAATTTAAAAAGCCTTTTTCGAAAGGGGACCTTTGAGCTGAGCGACCTGAAAACCCTGGTTACGAATGATCTGGAGAAAGGGGTAGCCAGCAAGTATCCGGTCATTGAGAGGGCAAAAGAGGCCTTGCTGGGGGAGGGGGCTTCCGCTGCGGCGATGACTGGGAGCGGTTCAGCGGTTTACGGTCTCTTTTTGGCGTGGGAGGGGGCCCGGAAAGCGGCTCACCGGATGTGCCGACCGGAGTGGGACGTTTTTCTGACCAAACCGATCAATCCAGCAGAGGAGGAGTGAGCCGTGGAGATCACAGATGTTCGGATTTCCCTGCGCGATGAGGAGCGCTTGAAGGCCTTTGCGAATATTATCTTTGACAATGCTTTCGTCGTTCGCGGCCTGAAGATCATCAGGAGAAAGGACGGCCATTTCGTAGCCATGCCGAGCCGAAAACGGCCGAACGGTCGCCATCAGGACATGGCCCATCCTATCAACCCCGAGATGCGAGAGTACCTGGAGTCCAAGGTTCTGGATGCCTACTACGCCGAATTGGAGAAGCAGACAGGCCCCCTCGAGCCTCCGGTGCCTCCTGCCTCGGAGAGGGGAGATGAGCGCGGACCCGAGACGTCTGAGTAGATCGGTCCGTGACACCGTAATGGAACCCTGGGGCGTCGTCAAGTGGCAAGACACGGGACTTTGGATCCCGCATCGGAGGTTCGAATCCTCCCGCCCCAGCCAAGAGGCCATGGTCTAAGCCAAATACGACCGGAGAAGGAGCATGCAGTGAATGATCTAAAACTCTTCAGCGGGAATGCTAATCAGGCCCTGGCCAGCGAGATCAGCGCGTATTTGAAGATTCCTGTGGGCGCGGCCGAGGTGGGGCGTTTCCGTGATGGCGAGATATCGGTTAAGATTTGCGAAAACGTGCGCGGAGCCGACGTCTTCATTCTTCAGTCGACCCATTCCTCATCGGACAACCTGATGGAACTGCTCATTATGATCGATGCGATCAAACGGGCCTCGGCCAAGCAGGTGACTGCGGTGATCTCCTACTTCGGATACGCCAGGCAGGACAGAAAGGACCAACCCCGCGTTCCGATCACGGCCAAATTGGTGGCCAACTTGATCTCCACTGCAGGTGCAGATCGGATCGTCACCCTGGATCTGCACGCCGCTCAAATCCAGGGGTTTTTCGACATCCCCTTCGACCATCTGTACTCCTCCCTGGTTTTCACCAAGTATCTCAAGGATATGGAGATATCCGACCTGGTTGTCGTTGCCCCGGATGCCGGCAGCATAGAGATGGCCAGGGCCTACGCCAAACGGCTGGGGGCTGGATTGGCCCTGGTCGATAAGCGCCGGCCCAAACCGGACGTGGCCGAGGTGATGAACATCATCGGAGAGGTTAAGGATAAAAATATTCTGATCAGGGACGATATGATCGACACCGGCGGCACGATCATTAGAGCTGCAGAAGCCCTGAGGAAAAAGAGGGCGAAGAAGATTTACGCCGCCTGCACCCATCCCGTTCTCTCGGAGGACGCAGCCCAAAAAATTGAAAATTCGCCCATCGAATGCCTCTTTGTAACCAACACGATCCCTGTCCCGGAGGAGAAACGGAGTCCAAAGATTGTGGTTCTCTCCGTGGCAGAACTGTTGGGGGAAGCCATCTTGAGAATTCACGAGGAACGCTCTATCAGCTCACTCTTCGATTAGGGCAGTCAAGAAGGAGGAGAATAGATGCTTGAAGTCGTATTGAAGGCGGAGAGACGGGAGGGGACAGGAAAGGGGTACGCGAAGAGCTTGCGCAGGAACGGAAAGGTGCCAGCCGTACTGTACGGCAAAGGGGAGAAGACCAAGCCCATTGCCATCGATACCAAACACCTGCTCTCCTTGCTCCATTCGATCCGCGGAGAGACAGCGCTCATTACGCTGCAGTTGGGCAAGGAGAGGCGCAAGGATCGGAAGGTGATCTTTAAGGAGATGCAACGCGACCCGGTGAAAGGGGATCTCCTTCATGTGGACTTGCACCACGTCTCACTGACTGAGAACATCCACGTGGAGGTGCCCATCACCCTCACAGGTTCCCCCATCGGTGTCCGCACCAAGGGGGGAATCGTGCAGCACACCTTGCACAAGCTGGAAGTGGAGTGTCTGCCAACTGATATCCCCGATCACATCGAGGTCGACATCGAGAATCTGGATGTGGGCGACTCCACCCATATCGAGGATATCGTCTTTGAGAAAGGGCGCATCCTGACGGACCCGCACCAGACGGTGGTCACAGTGGTTCCGCCGACGGTCGTTCGAGAGGCTGTGCCCGCAGAGGAGGTTGAAGAACCGGAGGTGGTTGAGAAGGGCGAGGTTGGG
>JBHIER010000019.1:0-15525 GCA_046760705.1 bacterium | reverse complement strand
ACTTCAACGGTCGGTTTCCGTCCCGGCGCACCGCCCGCGACCTGCGCCCATTATCCAGGAGGGCATCCACCGCCTCCTGAAGCATCCGCTTCTCGTTTCGTAAGATCACCTCCGGGGCTTGTATCTCCTGCAACTTCCTCAATCGGTTGTTCCGGTTGATGACCCGGCGATAGAGGTCATTCAGGTCAGAGGTAGCAAACCGACCTCCCTCCAGGGGGACCAGTGGTCTCAAATCCGGAGGGATGACCGGAAGGACCCTCAGAATCATCCATCCAGGGCTGTTCCCCGACTGGCGGAAGGCCTCCACCACCTTCAACCGCTTAAGTGCTTCCTTCTTGCGCTGCGCTGAGGTCTCCATCTTCACCTGAGTTCTCAACTCGGCCGACAGTTCCTCCACATCGATCTGCTCCAAAAGTCGCAGCACAGCTCCGGCCCCGATGTCGGCTTCGAACTGATGCCCCTCCCCGGCGAGCCGCCCATAATCCTCCTCGGAGATGAGTTCCATCTTCTTCAAAGTCGTCTCGCCCGGATCGATGACGATGCGGGACTCGTAATAGATGACCCGTTCCAGCTCCCGAATGGACATGTCGAGCAGATATCCGATTCGGCTGGGGATCGACTTCAGAAACCAGATGTGCGACACAGGGACCGCCAACTCGATGTGGCCCATCCGCTCACGTCTCACCTTCGAATGGGTCACCTCCACCCCGCATCGGTCGCAGGTGACACCTCGGTATCGAATGCGCTTATATTTGCCGCAATGGCACTCCCAATCCTTGACCGGCCCGAAGATGCGCTCGCAAAAAAGGCCGTCCCTCTCCGGTTTAAAGGAGCGATAATTGATCGTCTCAGGTTTGATCACCTCCCCGCAAGACCAGCTCCGGATGGTCTCCGGCGAGGCCAGCCCGATCTTTATGGCTGTGAAATCGGTTGGCTTCTTGGCCACCGTCTCTTTCGCACTCATCACCGCTCTCTGCCTCACCGCTCTCTGCCTCACCGCTCTAAACCTCCCTGAAGAGAGGTCGAAGTTAAACCTACCCCTCTTCCAATTGAACGTCCAGGCCCAAACTCTGCAGCTCCTTCACCAACACATTGAAAGACTCGGGAACACCCGGTTCAGGTGAATTTTCCCCTTTCACCAGGGCCTCATAGATACGAGACCGCCCCGCCACATCATCCGATTTCACTGTCAGCATCTCCTGGAGCAAGTAAGCTGCGCCGTACGCCTCTAAGGCCCACACTTCCATCTCACCAAACCGTTGCCCTCCAAACTGCGCCTTTCCCCCCAAGGGCTGCTGGGTGACCAACGAGTACGGACCGATGGACCGAGCGTGAATTTTGTCCTCGACCAGATGATGGAGTTTCATCATGTAAATATATCCTACCGTCACCTCCCTGTCCACCGGCTCACCTGTTCGGCCATCGTAGACAATCGACTTGCCCGAAGTGGGCAGGTTGGCCTCGGAGAGCACCCCCTTGATCTCCTCGAGTCCGGCCCCGTCAAAAACCGGAGTGACCATCTGCATATCGAGGGTCTTAGCTGCCCACCCCAGGTGGGTTTCGAGAATCTGACCCACATTCATCCGCGACGGCACTCCCAACGGATTGAGCACAATATCCACCGGGGTTCCGTCAGGTAAGTAGGGCATATCCTCCACCGGAACGATCTTGGCTATCACCCCCTTGTTGCCGTGCCTTCCTGCCATCTTATCACCCACGGACAGCTTCTGCTTCTTGGCCACGTACACCTTGGCCAACTGAACAATGCCCGGAAGGAGCTCGTCCCCTCGGGAGACCTTGTCCACCTCGATGTCCAGCTCCTCTTGAACCGACCAGATGAGCTCTTCCGATTTTCTCATGATCTTATCGACTCTCCTGTTCAGTTCTTCATCCTGAGTCCAGCCGGCAATGGGTTTGGCAGCATCGAAGTCGACTTTATCCAAGAGATGCGGCCCATATTTGAGGCCCTTTTTGACGACGATCTTCTCCGCTTCCTTGACATGGCGCAACCCTCCGGACTGAGCACCTGCGAGGATCTCTTTCAGCCTCTCATTTCTGGCCAACTTTATCTTCCTTATCTTCTTTTGAGCCTCTCTCCTCAGTGCTTGGATCTTCTTCTTCTCCTGCTCCCGGGCCTTGGCATCATGGTTTTTGCGCGAAAACAGCTTCGTATCGATCACAACTCCCTTCATACCTGGAGGTGCCTTCAGAGATGCGTCGCGCACATCGCCGGCTTTCTCGCCGAATATGGCTCTGAGCAACCGCTCCTCCGGGGACAGCTCCGTCTCCCCCTTTGGGGTCACTTTGCCCACCAGAATATCACCTGCCGTCACCTCGGCCCCAACTCTGACGATGCCCTGCTCGTTGAGGTTCCGGACCGCCGTCTCACTCACATTGGGTATCTCCCGCGTAATCTCCTCAGTTCCCCTCTTGGTATCTCTCACCTGCAGGTCAAACTCTTCAATATGAATGGAGGTGAAGACATCCTCCTGGACCAACCGCTCACTGACGATGATGGCGTCTTCAAAATTGTACCCGCTCCAGGGCATGAAGGCTACCAGGACGTTCTTTCCCAGAGAAAGTTCACCGTGGTGGGTGGCCGAGCCATCGGCCAAGACAGTCCCCTTTCGAACGTACTCTCCGACTCGGACCAGGGGCCTCTGATGAATGCAGGTGTCTTGGTTGGACCGCTTGAACTTCATCAACTGATATCTATCAACGTTGGCCGTCAGCGCTGCAAGATCGCTGTCCTCCTGCTGTTGCCGCTTCACGACGATCTCATCGGCGGTCACTTTGATCACGCGACCCGCATTTCTGGCCACAACCATAGTTCCAGAATCGAGGGCCGCTTTCCCCTCAATCCCTGTCTCCACCAAGGGGGCCTCTGACCGGAGCAATGGAACTGCTTGCCGCTGCATGTTCGAACCCATGAGGGCCCGGTTGGCATCATCATGTTCGAGAAAGGGAATCAGGGCGGCCGCGGCGCTGACCAGTTGCTTGGGGGAGACGTCCATGTAATCCAACTCATTCGGGGGAACAACCAGGATGTCCCCTCGACGGCGGGCCTTCACCGTGTCGTTTACAAATCTCCCTTTTTCGTTCACAGGCTCGTTGGCCTGGGCGATAGTAAATCTGTCCTCCTGGTCGGCTGTCAAATATTCGATCGTATTGGTCACCCTGCCCCTCTCCACCTTGCGGTACGGCGTCTCGATAAACCCAAACTTGTTGAGCCGGCCAAAGGTGGACAGGGAGGTGATCAGGCCGATGTTCGGCCCCTCGGGCGTTTCGATCGGGCACATCCGTCCGTAATGGGTATGGTGGACGTCCCGCACCTCAAACCCGGCCCGTTCTCGGGTCAGACCGCCCGGCCCGAGGGCACTGAGCCTCCGTTTGTGCGTCAGCTCTGCCAGAGGGTTGGTCTGATCCATGAACTGGGACAGTTGGCTGCTGCCGAAGAAGGCATTGATCACCGCCGATACCGTCCGGGCATTCACCAGATCCTGTGGGGTGACCGCCTCAAAACCCCGTAAGCTCATACGCTCGCGGGCGGTCCGGGTCATCCGAGACAGACCGACGCTCAATTGCTGGGCCAACAGCTCCCCCACAGAGCGGGCCCGCCGGTTGCCCAGATGGTCAATATCGTCTGTGTATCCCTCGCCTCTGCGCAGAGTGAGCAAGTACCGAATGATGGCGATGAAATCGTCTCTGGTCAGAACCATCTGATCGCGGTTCACGCCCAGATTGAGCCTCTCATTGATGCGGTGACGGCCCACTTCACCGAGATCGTATCGCTTCGGATTGAACAGTAGCTTATCCAACAGGGCCCGGGCAGTCTCCACATTCGGGGGTTCGCCAGGACGCAGCAGAACGTACATTTTGAACAGAGCATCCTGCTCCGAATCACTGAAATCCTTCTGCATGGTGTTCTTAAATACCATCACATCCCTGGCCACTTCCCCCTGAAAGATGGTGATCTTCGACACGTGATGTCTCTTAAACTCGTCGACCCGCCTCTTGGAAAGCACATCGCCCATACTGGCCAAAACTTCACCCGTCTCCCCATCGACCACATCTTGAGCCAGGATCTTGTCGGCCAAGTTCCGACGAGTCCTTTTGATATCGACCTCCTCCAACTTAAAGAAGAGCTCTAAGATCGCCTCGTCCGTCGAATAGCCCAGGGCTCGAAGCAAGACGGTAACAGGGACCTTCCTTTTCTTGTCGATGTGGACGTGGAGAACATCGCTCCCGTCCAAGCTGAACTCGATCCACGGACCTCGGTAGGGGATGATCCGAGCTGAGAATTGACGCTTTCCCTCTGTCCGTCCCGATTCATCGAAGAAGACGCCGGGCGACCTGTGAAGCTGACTGACAATGACACGTTCGGCCCCATTGATAATGAATGTCCCTGTTTCGGTCATCATCGGCAATTCGCCCAGAAACACCCACTGCTCGATGATGTCTTTGATCCTCTCCTCCTGGCCTTCCAAATTTCGAAACACGAGCCGGAGCGTGGCCTTCAGGGGCACCGAATAGGTCATCCCCCTCTCCTGACATTCCCTCACGGAATATTTCGGCTTCCCCAGGGAATATTTCACAAACTCCAGGGAGAACCTGTTGTGGACATCCTCCACAGGAAAGATGCTCTTGAAGACGGCCTGCAGCCCCTGGTCCGTCCGATGCTCGTCTGGAACATCATCCTGCAGGAACGCCCGGAACGATTCCAACTGGACATCGAGCAAACCGGGCATCTCCATAACCGATGGAATCTTAGAGAAGTTTCTCCGCCGAATCCCTCGACTCACACCTTTTGGCTTAGTCATGGCAAAAGATCTCTCAGTCTCCTTTTATCAGCGAATCTCCACCGTGGCTCCGACCTCTTCCAGCTTGGCCTTGATCTCTTCGGCGGTCTCCCTCAGCACGCCTGTCTTAATGGGTTTGGGCGCCGAATCCACCAAGTCTTTGGCCTCCCTCAGTCCCAAGTCGGTAACCGCTCGAACCACTTTGATGACCTGAATCTTCTTATCGCCAACGCTGCTCAGAGTCACATCGAATTCCGTCTTCTCCTCGGTCTTCTCATCTGCGGCAGCCACCTCGGCCGGCCCCGCCGCTTGAACTACGGGAGCGGTGGCCGTGACCCCAAATTTCTCCTCCATCCCTTTGACCAAATCGGCCAATTCCAAAACGGTCATCTGCTCCAGTCTCTCCATGACGGCCTCAACGTTGGTCTTCTTCTTCGGCTTCGTTGCTGCCGTGGTTCTCTTCGCCGCCGCTTTCTTCTCCGCTGCCATTGTCACCTCCTACTGATCAGCACACCCGAACAAGATGCGCCCTCTGCGCTCATTGTTACCAGGAAAGAGCTCAACGGTCATCGCCACCATCTCCCTTCAGGCCGCCCTCATTATCCCTCTGGGCTCGGAGGGCGTCCACAGTGGCCACAAATTTCCGGAGGAGCTCTCGACACCGACTGACGAACCCAGCCAAGGGGCTCTGGGTCAGGGTGACGATCTTGGCCAACAGCTCTTCCCTCGAGGGAAGAGTGGCCACCGCACCGATCTCTCCGGCGGTGAGAAGCCTTCCCTCCAGAAGTCCGCTTCGAATCTTCGGCCGTTCATGCTCGCGGGCAAAACCGACGAGGACTCGGGCCGGGACCACGGGGTCTTCGTATCCGAAGGCCAAGCAGGTCGGCCCCACCAGAAAGTCCCTCAGCTCCAGAACCCCGGCCTGCTCAACGGCCCTTCGGGCCAGACTATTCTTCACCACCAGGAACTCTACTGAGGCGCTCCTCAGTCTCCGACGCAATTCCGTGATGGAGGCCACATCCAAACCGGTGAAATCGGCCAGATACACCCCCTGGGCTCTTTGAAACTTCCCAGCAAGTTCCTGAACGACCTTCTCCTTTTCAGCTCTCACCATCAGGACTTTTTTCTCTCCAAAGGTATGATACACCTGCTCTTTTCATCCCTCGCCCTATCGGAAGAGGCTCAGGACAGCCTGTCGATCCAGTCTTATCCCGGGGCCCATCGTCGTCGAAAGGGCCAGGCTCCGGACGTACTGGCCCTTGGCCGCGGCAGGTTTGGCCCGCAGGACCGCCTCCAGGAAGACGCAGGCGTTTTGAAACAGTCTCTCCTCGTCGAAGGAGGCTTTGCCGATGGGCACATGAAGGACGCCTGACTTGTCGACACGGTATTCGATCTTTCCGGCCTTTGCATCGCGGACAGCCTTGGCCACATCGAAGGTAACCGTTCCGCTCTTCGGATTGGGCATCAGGCCCCGCGGTCCGAGGATGCGACCCAGCTTCCCCACCTCCCTCATCACATCAGGCGTGGCCACAATCACATCGACATCTGTCCAGCCCGCTTCGATCTTTTTGATGTAGTCATCCATGCCCACATAATCGGCCCCTGCTTCGGCGGCCTCCTTCTCCTTCTCCCCCCGGGTGAGCACCAGGACTTTGACCGGCCTGCCGGTGCCGTGGGGCAAGACGACGAAGCCCCGCACCTGTTGATCGGCATGTCTCGGATCCACCCCCAATCTGGCCGCCATCTCAACGGTCTCATCGAACTTGGCGCTGGCGGCCTCCTTCACCAGCCTGATGCCTTCCCTCAGATCAAAAGAGTCGGTCGAATCGACTTTGGCCGAAGCCGCTCTGTATCTCTTGCTCCGCTTCATCCAAATTCCCCAAAATTATCCAGAGAATATCATCCTTCAATCTCGATGCCCATACTCCTGGCCGTTCCCTCGATCATCCGCACGGCTCCCTCGAGGTCCACAGCATTGAGATCTGGCATTTTGAGCTGGGCAATTTCGCGAATGTGCTCTCCGGTTACCTTCCCGATCTTGATGCGATTGGGTTCACCTGAAGCTTTGGCAATGCCGGCGGCTTTCTTCAGCAAGACCGCTGCCGGTGGTGTCTTAGTAATAAAGGAAAAGGTCCGATCAGCGTAGACCGTGATCACAACCGGAATGATCATACCCACCTCCCCGCGGGTCTTCTCATTGAACGCCTTGCAGAACTCCATAATATTGACCCCGTATTGACCCAGGGCTGGCCCCACCGGTGGGGCCGGATTGGCATTTCCAGCGGGGATATGCAGTTTAATAGACCCAAGCACTTTTTTGGCCATAATTACACGCTCTTCACCTGCAAGAGGTTCAATTCGAGGGGCGTCGACCGCCCGAAAATACTGACCATCACCTTCAGTTTCCCCCGTTCAGGGTTGATCTCATTAACCACCCCGGAGAAATCGGTAAAGGGCCCATCGATGACCTTGACCGCATCGCCGACCTTGAAGGGGATCTCCGCGGCTGCCTTGGCCCTCGTCCGATCCATTTGAGCCATAATCCGCTCCACCTCTTCAGGGCGAAGGGCTTGCGGTTTGTCCCCGGCGCTCACAAAGCTGGTCACCCCAGGGGTGTTTCTCACCAGGTGCCATGTCTCTTTGGTCATCTCCATCTCAACCAAGATGTAGCTGGGGAGAAATTTCTTCGCAGAGGTGGTCTTTTTTCCGTTCTTCATCTCAACCACCTCTTCGGTGGGAATGATCACGTTGGTGATCTTCTCCTCCATCCCCTGGGCTGTGATCTCCCTTTCCAGAATCGTCTTCACCTTGCTCTCATGCCCAGAATAGGTGTGAATCACGTACCAGCGTTTCTCCATACAGACACTTCCTTGAAGGGCCATAAAACTTCTCTGAACCCTTCTTCATTTCAAAATTATTCCCATAATCTTGGACAAGCCCGTATCCACAATAAATATATAGAGCGCGAACAGGAGTGAGATGACAATCACCACTTTGGCCGAAGCTAAGAGTTCCTCTCTTGTGGGCCAGGCCACTTTCGACATCTCCACCCGGACTTCCTGAAAAAACTTTGTGATCTTCTTTAACACTGCCTGACTTTCCGCAGGTCGAATTGCTCTTTCGAACGCTGGCAGGCCTGGAGGGATTCGAACCCCCAACATCCGGTTTTGGAGACCGGCGCTCTAACCGTTAGAGCTACAGGCCTACCTTCGATCATCGAACCGCAGGAGGATCCGGTCCGCTTTGGCGTCATCTCGTCTCCTTGTGGAGCGTGTGTCTGTTGCAAAAACGGCAGTACTTCTTATACTCCACTCTATCCGGGCGTTTTCTCCTGTTCTTGGTCGTGGTATAGTTCCGTCTCTTGCATTCTGTGCACGCCAGTGTAACCAGATCCCTCACGGCTTCTCTCGTCTTGTATTTATTCTCTCTCTAGTCTAAGATTTCAGCCACCACCCCGGCCCCGACGGTCCGGCCTCCCTCCCGGATGGCAAACCGCAGCCCCTCCTCCATGGCTATGGGCGTAATCAGCCCCACCTCCATGCTCACATTGTCCCCAGGCATCACCATCTCCACCCCCTCCGGCAACTGCACCCCACCGGTCACATCCGTCGTCCGAAAATAGAACTGCGGCCGATAGCCATTGAAAAAAGGCGTGTGACGACCACCCTCCTCCTTCGTCAAAACATACACCTCACCCTTAAACCTCCGGTGAGGCGTGATCGACCCAGGCGCTGCCACCACCATCCCCCGCTCCAACTCATCCTTGTCCACCCCTCGCAACAGCACCCCGATGTTGTCCCCGGCCTGACCCTGATCCAGTATCTTCCGAAACATCTCCACCCCGGTGCACACCGTCTTGCGCGTCTCCCGTATCCCCACAACCTCCACCTCATCGCCCACCTTCACTATCCCCCGCTCCACCCGACCCGTACCCACTGTCCCCCGGCCCGTGATGCTAAACACATCTTCCACAGGCATCAAAAACGGCTTGTCAATGTCCCGCTCCGGCGTCGGCACATACTCGTCTATCGCATCCATCACCTCGTAGACACACCCAAACTCCTCCGAATCGGCCACCTCAGGCTTGAGCGCCTCGGTCATCGCCCGCAGCGCACTCCCCTTGATCACCGGCACCTCATCCCCAGGAAACTCGTACTGCGACAACAACTCCCGTACCTCCAACTCCACCAACTCCAGCAACTCCGGATCATCCACCATGTCCACCTTGTTCAAAAATACCACAATGTAGGGCACATTCACCTGCCGGGCCAACAGCACGTGCTCCCGCGTCTGCGGCATCGGCCCATCAGCGGCCGAGACCACCAGTATCGCCCCATCCATCTGCGCCGCCCCGGTGATCATATTCTTCACATAATCGGCATGCCCAGGACAATCTATGTGCGCATAATGCCGCCTCTCCGTCTCATACTCCACATGCGCCACCGCTATCGTCAACCCCCGCTCCTTCTCCTCCGGCGCATTGTCTATCGAATCGAAAGTGCGCGCATCGGCCAACCCCTTCCGATTCAAGACCAACGTGATCGCCGCCGTCAACGTCGTCTTGCCATGATCCACATGCCCTATGGTCCCAATGTTCACATGCGGCTTCGTCCGCTCAAACTTCGGCTTGGCCATGATCTTCTCTCACCTCCACTCTAAAGTCCTTGCAGACGTCCAGAGGCCCCTCTTGCCCTGGGACAATATGGCCTCAGAGATCTGCTCGGGTATCTTTTGATAATGGTCAAACTGCATCGTGTAAACAGCTCTGCCCTGAGTCAGGGAGCGCAGGCTGGTGGCGTAGCCGAACATCTCGCGCAGGGGCACTTTGGCGGAGACAACTTGAGCCCCGGCCCGGGAGGTGACCCCTTCCATCTTCCCTCGGCGACCGCTCACGTCCTTGACCACCTCTCCCAAGTACTCCTCCGGCACGACCACTTCAACTGCCATAATCGGCTCAAGAAGCACCGGATCACCCTTCTTGGCCCCATCTTTGAGGGCCAGAGAGCCGGCTATCTTGAAAGCGATCTCCGAGGAGTCCACCTCGTGGTAGGAGCCATCGACCAGGGTGGCTTGAATGTCCTGGAGAGGATAGCCGGCCAAGACCCCTCCCTCCATAGCCTCCCTCACACCCTTTGCCACGGCCGGGATGAACTCTTTGGGAATGGTCCCCCCGACTATGGCGCTTTCGAACTTGAATCCGCTTCCCGGGGGCAGAGGTTCCAACTCCAGCCACACATGCCCATATTGACCCTTCCCGCCGGTCTGCCGGACGAACCGGCCTTCACTTCGGACCCTCTTTGTAATGGTCTCCCTGTAAGCCACCTGAGGTTTCCCCACCTTGGCCTCCACCTTAAACTCCCGCACGAGCCTATCGGTGAGAACCTCCAGATGCAGCTCCCCCATTCCAGAGATAATGGTTTGGCCCGTCTCCTCGTCCACTGACACCCTGAAGGTCGGGTCCTCTTCAGCCAGCTTCTGCAAGGAGGCTGAAAGTTTCTCCTCGTCCGCTTTGGTCTTCGGTTCGACGGCCACGGAGATGACCGAGTTGGGAAATTGCATCGATTCCAAGAGGATGGGGGCCTTGGGATCGCACACCGTATCTCCGGTGAAGGTCCTCTTCAAGCCGACGACGGCGGCAATGTCCCCCGCATACAGCTCCGTGCAGTCCTCACGTTTGTTGGCGTGCATCTGCAGGAACCGGCCGAACCGCTCCTTCTTCTGGTGGGTGGTGTTGTAAACCATATCCCCCACCTTCACCTTCCCTGAATAGACCCTCAGAAAGGTCAACCGGCCCACGTACGGATCGGTCATGATCTTGAAAGCCAGGGCCGAGAAGGGAGCACCGTTGTCAGAGGGTCGGGTCTCCTCCTTGTTGGTGAAGGGGTTTATCCCACGAATCGGCGGAACATCGAAAGGTGAAGGAAGGAGCTCCACGATCGCATCCAGCAGTTTCTGAACCCCCTTATTCCTGATGGCCGACCCGCACAAGACCGGCACGATCCGAATGTCAAGAGTCGCCCTTCGCAAGGCCGATCGGATCTCGGTCTCGTTGGCCTGCTGCCCCTCTACAAATTTCTCCATCAACAGATCATCATACTCGCAGACCGCCTCGATCATCGCCTCCCGGTAGGACTTTGCTTGCTCAAAGAGATCGTCGGGAATTTTGTCTTCGACGTACGTCGCCCCCAGACTCTCCTCGTGGTAAAAGTAGGCCTTCATCTTGACCAGATCGATAATTCCGGTGAAGATCTCGCCCGATCCCACCGGCAGTTGGATGGGCACTGCGTTGGCTCCCAATCTCTTTTGCATCATGGAGACGACCTCTTTGAAGTCCGCTCCCATTCGATCCATCTTGTTGACAAAGGCGATGCGCGGAATATGATATGTGTTGGCCTGGCGCCATACGGTCTCCGACTGCGGCTCCACCCCTCCGACAGCGCAGAAGATGGCCACAGCGCCATCGAGCACCCTCAAAGACCGCTCCACCTCCACAGTGAAATCGACGTGCCCGGGCGTGTCAATAATGTTGATGCGGTGATCCCGCCAATAGCAGGTCGTAGCCGCCGAGGTGATCGTGATGCCCCGCTCCTTCTCCTGCTCCATCCAGTCCATCGTGGCCGCTCCATCGTCCACCTCCCCCATCCTGTGCACACGTCCCGTATAGTAGAGGATCCGCTCCGTGGTGGTGGTCTTTCCGGCGTCGATATGAGCCATGATCCCGATGTTCCGGGTCCGATCCAGCGGAAACTGTCGCCCCATATCCTTGACTTCCATGTCTCGTCTAGTTACCACCGGTAATGGGCGAAGGCTTTATTTGCCTCAGCCATTTTGTGCGTGTCTTCTCTCTTTTTGATCGAGGCCCCCTCATTTTTTGAGGCCGCGATCAGCTCCCCGGCCAATTTTTGTGCCATAGTGTGCTCCGACCGGGCTTTGGTATAGGAGATGATCCACCGGATGGCCAGAGCGGTGCGGCGGTTGGGCCTCACCTCCATGGGCACCTGGTAGGTTGCTCCGCCCACCCGCCGGGATTTCACCTCAAGCACCGGCTTCACATTATTGACCGCTTTCTGAAAGACGGCCAGCCCATCCTGCCCTGTTCTCTTCTCGATTTCGGACAGGGCGGTGTAAAAGATCCGCTCTGCCAGACTCTTTTTACCTCTCCTCATGAGCCCGCTGATAAATTGGCTCACCAGAACGTCACCAAATTTGGGGTCCGGCAGAATCTCCCGCCGCGTCACTCTCTTCCTTCTGGGCATGCTTTAGTCTCTCCGTTATGCTTTCGGTCTCTTTGCCCCGTACTTGGAGCGCCCCTTTCGACGCTCCTGAACGCCGCTTGTGTCCAAGGCCCCCCGGATGATATGATACCGAACTCCGGGCAGATCTTTGACCCTCCCCCCCCGGATCAGGACGATCGAATGCTCCTGCAAGTTGTGGCCTTCACCTGGAATATAGGCGGTGACTTCCATACCGCTGGTCAACCGGACGCGGGCCACCTTGCGCAGGGCCGAGTTTGGCTTCTTCGGCGTAGTCGTATAGACCCGGGTGCACACCCCTCTCCTCTGAGGAGAGCCCATCAGAGCCGGGGTGGTCCTCTTCTTGCCAATCCTCTTCCGTCCCTGGCGTATGAGTTGATGAATCGTCACCGTGTTTTCCTCCGTCAATTGGCCGCATGAACCACAGGCTTCTCTTCGGCCTCCAGGTTCTCTTCGTCATCGCTCACCCTGACTCGGTGGTACCGTTCCAGTCCGGTCCCGGCTGGTATGAGATGGCCAATGATGACGTTCTCCTTCAGGCCGAGCAGCAGGTCTCTCTTCCCATGGATGGCCGCTTCAGTCAACACCCTGGTGGTCTCCTGGAAGGAGGCTGCTGAAACGAAGCTGTCGGTTAAGAGCGAGGCTTTGGTGATGCCCAAGAGCAGGGGTTGAAAGGTGGCCGGTTCCCCCCCCTCGGCGATCACTTTTTCGTTCTCCTCTTGAAACCGGAACTTGTCCACCAGTTCCCCTTCCAGGAAGGTGGTATCCCCCGGATCCTCGACCTTGACCTTCTGCAGCATCTGGCGGACGATCACCTCCACGTGCTTGTCGTTGATCCGGACGCCCTGGAGCCGATAGACCTCCTGAATCTCGTTCACCAGGTACTCCTGAACCTCATTCACGCCCTTGATGCGCAGGATGTCGTGGGGGTTGATCGATCCCTCCGACAGCCTCTCACCGGCCAGGACTCTATCGCCATCATGGACGTGGAGGTGTTTGCCGTAGGGGATGAGATAGGTCCGTTCCTCATTCTCTCCGACGATGATGACCTCCCTGGATCCTCTGACCACTTTGCCGAACTTGACCGCCCCATCGATCTCGCTGACCACGGCAGGATCCTTCGGTTTCCGCGCCTCGAAGAGCTCTCCCACCCGGGGCAGCCCCCCGGTGATGTCCCTGGTTTTGGTGATCTCTCGGGGGATCTTGGTCAACATATCGCCGGCCTTGACCCGGTCTCCGTCGTGGACGAGCAGGTGGGCTCTGACCGGCACGGCGTAGTGGCCGACCTTTCTGCCCTTAGCATCTCTGATATGGATATGGGGGTTGAGGGCCTTCTCCTTGTCCTCGATAATGACCCGCTGGCGCAGTCCTGTCGCCTCGTCCGTCTCCTCCCGGACAGTGACCCCCTCCTGGATATCGACAAACTCGACCGTCCCGGCCTGATGGGTGAGTATGACGTTGGAATAGGGGTCCCACTCGAAGATGATATCGCCCTGTTTCACCTCGGCCCCATCGGCCACCTGAAGCACAGCGCCGTATGGCACCGTGTACTTTGCCCTGATCCTGTCTCTATCGTCCTTGAGGTGGAGCTCCCCGTTGCGATCGATGACGACGTAATTGCCGTCATCTCGCCGAACCGCCTTCACTTTATGATAGTGGACAACTCCGGAGGCCTTCACCGTGATCTGGGACTGAGCTGCGATCCGGCTGGCTGTTCCACCGATATGGAAGGTCCTCAAGGTCAATTGTGTGCCCGGCTCGCCGATGCTCTGAGCGGCCATCACCCCCACCGCCTCGCCGAGGTTGACCATCTCTCCTGTGGCCAGGTTGCGTCCATAGCACTTGGCGCACACACCGTGACGAGCTTCACAGGTCAAGACGGAGCGGATTTTGACCGTCGCCACCCCACTTTCTGCAATCTGAGCGGCGGCCGTCTCATCGATCTCCTCTCCGGCCGGGGCCAAAACCTCTCCAGCAATAGGATCCTCCACATCCTCCAGGGCGACACGTCCCAAAATTCGGTCGCCGAGAGGCTCAATCACCTCTTCGCCCTCCTTTAAGGCTCCCACATCCAATCCCAAAATGGTTCCGCAGTCGATCTCAGTAATGATCACATCTTGGGAGGCATCCACCAATCTCCTGGTGAGATAGCCTGCATCGGCCGTCTTCAAGGCGGTGTCGGCCAGCCCCTTTCGTGCCCCATGGGTGGAGATGAAATACTCCAACACAGAGAGCCCCTCGCGGAAGTTTGAGGTGATGGGTGTCTCAATAATCTCGCCCACTTGCCCCACAATCTTCTTCTGAGGCTTGGCCATGAGCCCGCGCATTCCAGCCAGTTGGCGGATCTGTTCCTTGCTCCCCCGAGCGCCGGAATCGGCCATCATGAAGACCGGATTGAACCCGGCTTCGGCCTCGCTGAGCCTTTCGAACATCACCTCGGAGATCTCACTGGTGGTGTGGGTCCAGATATCGATAATCTTGTTGTACCGCTCCCCATCCGTTATGACCCCCCTTTTGTATTGCATCTGAATCTGGTCCACCAACCCGTAGGCCTCCTCAATCTTCTTCTTCTTCTCCGGGGGGATCACGATATCATCGATCCCCACCGTGATCCCGGCTCTTGTGGCGTATTCAAATCCGATGGCTTTCAAATCATCGAGAAACTGGCACGTCCTGTGCCCTCCCAGCTTCCGATAGGCATCGGCGACGATGCTCTCCATCTTCCTTTTATCCATCAGCTCGTTGACAAACTGGAGCTCCTCCGGCACGATCTGATTGAAGAGGATCCGTCCGACGGTGGTCTCCACGAGGTTTTTGCCCAGTTTCACTCTGATCGCCGTGTGCAATCCGATCTGACCGGCGTAGTAAGCGATGAGCGCCTCCTCGGTGTTGGCAAAAATCTTACCCTCCCCCTTCTGGCTGGGCTTCTTCTTCGTCAAATAATAACATCCCAACACTATATCCTGGCTGGGAATGGCCAAAGGCCTTCCGTGAGCGGGAGAGAGAATGTTGTTGGAAGAGAGCATCAACACTTGCGCTTCGATCTGCGCCTCAAAGGAGAGGGGGACGTGAACCGCCATCTGGTCGCCGTCGAAATCGGCATTAAAGGCGGCGCACACCAGGGGGTGGATACGGATCGCCTTCCCCTCCACCAGGATGGGCTGAAAGGCTTGTATCCCGAGCCGGTGAAGGGTAGGGGCCCTGTTCAACAGGACCGGGTGATCCTTAATAATCTCATCCAAGATGTCCCACACCTCCGGCTTTTCCCGTTCCACCGATCGCTTAGCACTTTTCACCGTCTGGACAAATCCCCTCTCCTCCAGCTTCTTTATGATGAAGGGCTTAAAAAGTTCGAGGGCCATGCTCTTGGGAAGTCCGCACTGATGCAACTTGAGCTCCGGTCCGACCACAATGACCGACCGGCCGGAGTAGTCGACCCGTTTGCCCAGCAGGTTTTGGCGGAACCGGCCCTG
>JBHIER010000018.1:0-16087 GCA_046760705.1 bacterium | reverse complement strand
CGCACCCGGATTTCGAATATCGTCTCTATTTAGTCGGAGGTCTCGATGCCAGCAAGTTTAAGGCTGATAGCGGCATCAGGAAAGGGCGAAGTAAGGTAGCCAGCGGCAAAGCAGAGGACCTGGCCTTGGTGGGCAGAGGCGAGTACAGCGGAATACCCGGCCTTCAGGTTGGGGTATCCTTCTATCAGGGTGATGCCGCGCAGGGCAATTCCGGCCTTGGCGATGCCAGCGTAGGTTTCCTGGAGGCTGATCTTCGGTATCGGCGGAAGGGCTTGGAGTTGACCGGCCTCTGGTGCCAGGTAGATGTTGGGGACACCGAAAAGATCCAGACAGTAACCGGACAGGTTATCGGAGAGAAAATCCGCGGGGGTTATGTAGAGGGAGCCTACCATCTGGGGAAGTTGTTTATGCCTGGAGATCAAGATATGGTCCTATTTGCTAGGCATGAGCAATTTAATACCCAGGAGGATGTAGCCGCTTCTCTTACTGCCGATCCGGCCAAGGATCGAAAGGTAACTACCTTTGGTCTGGCCTATTACCCTATCCCTGAGGTGGCCATAAAGGCGGATTTAGAGAACTGGGAGAATGGGGCTGGTGCAGACTGGAATCAGTTTAATTTTGGATTGGCCTTTATGTACTAAGTCCGGCATGAATTTAAATAAAGGGTCAGGAGAGGTTATTTAATGAGAAGGATATGCATCAGCTTAATTATCACTCTCCTACTGTTATCCCATTTTACCGTCGACTCATCGGCCAGAACATACCTGACGAAAGCGCAGGCCCTTAAACAGGTTTTCCCTACCTCGACCGAGATCAAGGAAGAGAAGAAAGTTCTGACTACTGCTCAAAAGAGAGAGATAGAGAAAAAGTTGGGTAGGAAGTTAAAAGAGACTTCTTTTACCTTCTACTTGGGGATGACTGAGGGAAGGATCGATGGATATGCCCTCATTCTGGATGAGATAGGTAAACACCGTCCCATCACTTTTATTATCGCCATAGATCCGGGAGGCAAAGTGAAGGATGTTACCCTCATGGTCTTTCGAGAAACGAGGGGAGATATCGGCAGGAAGAAAAGATTTTTCCGTCAGTACAGAGGTAAGACCAGTCAAGATCCCATTAAGCTTCACAGAGACATCGACGCGGTAACAGGAGCCACCCTCTCGGCCCGGGCAGCCAATGTGGCGGTAAAGAAGGCCTTAGTCCTCTATGAAGAATTATACTTGGGTGGAAAACAAAAAGTGCAAAGCGAAGAGAAAAACAGGGGGTAACCATGGACAATTTTAGACTCTCCACAGCACCGGCCAGCGTCAAAATGCTTTTCACAGCTTTTCTTCTGACTATGGGAATAGGATATTTGGTCGCGCTGGCGAACCTTTATGACAAGACGGAGATAACGTATCAGGGCATAGTCAAACACTACCAAGGGGCGGAGGAGGAATTAGTTTATACCAAGGAATTATCCGAATTATTGGAACTCAGCCATGTTCATCTGTTAGGTATGCCGATGATGTTTTTGCTTCTCGGGCTTATTTTTGCCTTGAGCTCTCTGAGTGAAAATCTAAAAGGGATAATTGTGGTCATCCCTTTTGCAGCCCTGCTCCTTGAGGTTTCTTCAGTCTGGTTGACCAGGTATGTAGCCGCCCCTTTTGCTGGCTTAATGATCTTCGCCGGTCTATTATCTGGGTTCAGTTTTTTGGTCTTGTTTTTGGTGCCCTTGTGGGAGATGTGGTTTAAAAAATCGGCAGATACCTTTTCTAAATAGTGTCTGTCCGAAAACGCCTGTTTTTCCTGTCATTCCTGCGAATGCAGAGCCTGCCCCGTATTTATTACGGGGAATCCCCTGGAGATCCCTGTATACACAGGGACAAGGATTCCGGCCCAAAAACACGCCGGAATGACAGGTGCGGACAGACACTCAATAGGTGTGTCCGAAGAACTCCAAAGGAGTGACCATGAGTAATAAAGATCCTCCTGAGAGCTTTTGGAGTGAGTCTCAGGTCTCCACAAGAAACATAGAACAAGAAGGAGTCGGGTCTTCATTTTTCGTTTTAGATTGACAGGTGGGCTCCGTTCTGTTATTTTTTGAAAGCGCCAGGTTTCAGAGCCGCAGGAAAAATGAAGATTAAAGATCTAATCCTATTACCGAAGGAGGACTCCATGAAGGTGATATCTGTCTTGTTGCTGATCTTCTTGGCCATCGCTGCGGCTGCAGAGACGGACCCGGGATTTGACCGCTTCTTCGAGGAGAAGACGATGCGGGTGGACTACTACCACACCGGGACCAAGGATCAGGAGATGATCAGCCTGGACCAGGTCCGGGAGGAGCCCATCTGGGCTGGCAGCAGGGTCAATCTCATCGACACCCTCAATCTGGGTAAGTACCTGTTCAAGGTGTTCGATGCCAAGACGAACTTGATGATCTACTCTCGGGGTTTCAGCTCCATTTATGGCGAGTGGGAGACTACGGATGAGGCAGCCAGAGGGGTCTGGCGCACTTTCAGCGAATCGGTTCGGTTCCCCTACCCAAAAGGGCCGGTGCAAGTGGCCATCGCCGTCCGGGACGACCGCGGCTATTTCAAGGATATCTTTTCCACCATCATTGACCCCGGTTCCCACTACGTCAATCGGGAGCCGCCCGCCTCTGACATCAGCGTTGTCAGCGTCCAGAAGAAGGGAGAACCGGCCAAGAAAGTGGATCTACTCATCTTGGGGGACGGCTACAACCGGGACGAGATGGACCGGTTCCGAAGAGACGTGGAACGCTTCACCGAGGACCTCTTCGATGTCTCCCCCTTTAAGGAGCACCGTAATGATTTCAATGTCTGGGCCATCGAGGTGGCCTCCCAGGAGTCGGGGTCAGATCAGCCGCACAAGTCCATCTTCCGCAAGACCGCTCTGGGCTGCTCCTACAACATCTTCGACATCCCTCGGTACGTGCTCACTTACGAGAACAAGGCCATCCGCGAGATTGCGGCCAACGCCCCATACGATCAGCTCTACATCCTGGTCAATACCGACCAGTACGGCGGGGGCGGCATCTTCAACCTGTACTCCACATGTTATACGCAGGCCGAGAAGGAGGCTCAAAGCTGGTGGCCCGACTATGTCTTCGTCCATGAATTCGGCCACACCTTCGCCGGCCTGGCCGACGAGTACTACGCCTCCAATGTAGCCTATACCGATTTCTATCCGGCCGGCACCGAACCCTGGGAACCCAATGTTACCTCACTTCTGGACCCCGACGATCTGAAATGGAAAGACCTGGTCGAGGACGGAACCCCTCTCCCAACCCCCTGGGATAAGGAGGAATATGACAAACTGAACCGGGAGCGGAGATCCTTAGACAAAGAGGACCCTGACTACGAAAAGAAGCTGACCGAAATCACTCAGAAATTGAGAGACTTTCTAAAAGACCAGGAATACTACGACAAGGTAGGAGCCTTTGAAGGATCTGGCTACGTTTCTGAAGGAATGTATCGTCCCAGTGTTGACTGCCGCATGTTTACTAAAAGCCTCGTCGGCTTCTGCCCTGTCTGCCGCCAGGCCATCGAGCGGATGATCGACTTCTATACCCGTTAGGGTTCAAACTCCGAAAGGAGCAGTAACGTGCGATGGGGCATTGCCAACATTTGGGGTCTTGAGGGCGGCATATCTGGCGACCAAGGGCGATCATGTTGAGATGCAGCGAGAAGGATCTTCCCTCAGGCACGAGATCTCTCATCAGGTGAAAGGTCTTCTCAGCGGTGGCCTTCATAGGGACCAATCCGAGCCTCCGACACACCCGGTGGACGTGGGTGTCCACGGGAAACACATCCTGGCCGCAGGCGAACATGAGGACGACGGCCAGGCTCTTCACGCCGACACCCTTCAAAGGGCCCAAGGTCTCCAACGCCCGGTCAAAATCCATATCCTTAATGAAGTCAAGACTGAGTTGCCCGTACTCTCTCTTGAGCCAGGCCAGAATGGCCTTGATGCGGGCACTCTTCTGGTTGGCCAGACCGCCCACCCGGATGGCCTCGGCGATTTTCTCAGTCTTTGCAGCGAGCACCTCTTCCCAGGTTGGGAATCGTTCCCTGAGCTGGCTGTACGCCCGGTCGCGGTTGCGGTCGTTTGTGTTCTGGGAGAGGATGGTCTTGATCAAGCTGTCGAGAGGGTCGCTCGGCCCCTCCCATTTTGGATTACCGAACCTTCTCTCCAGAGCCCTCGAAATGTAAGTGATCTTTCTTCTGTCCACCACGGTAGCCAAATCGCCCTCTATATCTCCCGTAAATACATTCAGGATTAGTCACTTGTCCTATTCCAAATAGAGGCCAAAATATATGGAAGACTGACAGGCCGACAAACGCTTATTTGTGTGTAATGTTTATTTATTTATAGCATTTCAAGGGCACCCATCCAACCCCAAAATGAGATTGACAATCTTGACCACATCCAGAACATCAACAGCTCCGTCGCCATCGCAATTCCCAATCGGTCCATTACAATCGGCCCGCCAGATCTGATCTTCAGTGGGTTCAATCAACTCCAGAATGATGTCGACAGCCAACAGCGCGTCGAGGATGTCAGCCGTACAGTCGGCATTTAGATCACCCTTGGCATTGACATACTCAACGATCTGGAGAGAGTAGTCCTTCTCATCACTGTCCCCCAGATCATCGCTTACGGTGACCGTAAACAGAAAAGTGCCGACCTCATTCGGCTCCCCTGAGATTGTTCCCGAAGAGCCTTCCAGATCCAATCCCCCTGGCAACTGGCCCGAAGCTAACCACCATGTGTAAGGAAGACATCCTCCTGTTACATCCACCGATTCGCTGTAAGGACACCCCTCTGTTCCGTCTCCAAACCTCTCAGTAGTAATCTCTAACGTCCCGCATTTGCAGATCTGAAAAGAGCTGTCGCTCGTACCGCAGCACTCCGAATCCACCGCATCGCAGATCCGCACAAAACAATCTGTCGATAGTGTGCTGGGGATAGTCCAAGGATGAGTGCCATCATCAAGTATGCTCTCGGTCACAGCTTGCCACTCGGCTCCTCCGTCGGTCGAATATTCGATCTTAACATTGCCGCTGGTGCCTTCTGATGTCCAGGTGATATCGTACTGTTCTCCCCCACACCAATTTTCCCCGCCGTCAGGTGAAGCGATGGTGATGTCACATAATCGATGGATGGTAAAGGTGCTGTTGCTCCGGTCGCAGCATCCGGTGTGCTCCGTATCACAGATCTTCACCAAGCAATCGGTTGAGGGTGTGTTTGGAATAGTCCATGGGTATGATCCATCGTCCGGAGTGCTGGAGGCCACTGTCTGCCAGTCGGAACCGCCGTTGGTCGAGTACTCGATCTTCACAGTGCCGCTCGTGTTCTCCGATGTCCAGGTGATGGTTTTTGTCTCTCCCACAGACCAGATCTCACCGCCATTGGGAGAGGCCAACTCTATTGCGCGCTCGATGACCGTTTTCAGGATCCAGCCGCTCCTGTCCAGGAGAACCACAGTAGGCGAGAAATCCAAATCGAATTCGAAGGTCTGGGTTCTTAGGTCGTTGAAGACGACAACCGTCTCCTCATCACCCTGCGCTGAAAACGTGACATCGATGGGCATGGTGAACACGCCCGTGTTGGTCTGAACCTGCTCGATGGTCAAGCTCACCTCGTAGCTCCCACTCTGTTCGACCGATAGCCAGCAGTAGGCGTAGACCGGATAATACTCTCCGTAGATCCACTCCTGAAAGAACCAACCCAGTTCCATCCCCGAGACCGCCTCGCAGATGGCCTGAAAATCCTCGGTGACGGCCGTGCCGTGCTGGTATTGGCTCTCGTAGTAGGCCCGCAGAATGTCGAAGAAGGTTGAATCCCCAACAACATGGCGGAGCATGTGCAGCACCCAAGACGCCTTGTTGTAGCTGAGCCCGCCGTGGAAGATGCGCCCAACACTGGAGAGATCGGGGACGTAGATCGTGCCTGATCCGAAATATTTGTTATTGTTGATGTCGTTGAAATAGGCGGCTATTCCGTCAATTTGTTCCCAGTACAGGGCTTCGGAGTAGGTGGCGAACCCCTCGTTGAGCCAGATGTGGTGGAAATCGTGGCAGGTGATCATGTCCCCCCACCACTGGTGGGCCGCCTCGTGGGCGATGAGGGCCTCACTCCAGCCCCCGAGACTCGTACACGTTTGATGCTCCATCCCCCCGCCCCAGACGAATTCGGCGTGCCCGTATTTTTCCTCTATGAAAGGATAGGGGCCGAAGAGGTCGGAGAATATCCCGAGCATCTGCTTCGTCTTGGCGTAGGTGGTCTGGACGTTGTCTAAATGATCGGGGAAGACGTAGAACTGAATCTCCATGGAGTCTGTTGGCGAGTGGGTGTAATAGTCGGAGTAGACGGTATATTCGTAGATGGCCACGGAGACCAGGTAGGTGACGATGGGGTAGCCCTCGTGCCACCAGTAGGTCTCGGTGTCGCCGTTGTCGGTCACCTGGCGCAGGATGCCGTTGGAGGCGACGATCATGTCCTCGGGAACGGTCACCCTGATGTCCACGGAGTCGGCCTTGTCCGAGGGCTGATCTTTGCACGGCCACCAGTTGCGAGCTCCGAAGGGCTCGCTCAGACTCCAGATCATAGGCTTGCCCGCATGGGAGTCGAAGCCGAAGGAACCAAAACCGCTGGCTTCGGGATTGCCACTGTACTCAATTGTGAGATCGACGATTTCACTATCAGCGTACGACCTGTCGAGATTTATGTCGATAAGGTCATTCTGATGAGTAAAGGAGGCAGACACCCCGGTGACGGTGACCTGGCTCACGATCATATTATCGAGAAGGTCCACCTCCACGTGGTCAATGGGACCATCTACAACCGTGGCCCTCATCTGGACCGAACCGGTGACTATTTCTAAGGGCGGTTCGATGGCCAGATCGATGTCATAGTACAGCACATCGTACTGCTCTTGATTCGGCGTTTGCATGGTCTCGGCCAGTTGTATCCGGCGGTACCGGAACATTTCGGCCTTGCGTTCCTGGACGGTGTCCAGGACATCCGGGCTGAGAACCGGCCATTGGGCCATTGCTGAACCGACAAGAATTACTGTTAGGAGGAGAGAATAACATATTCTTTTCACGGTTTTCCCTTTTGAGAAACGGTCACTCATGCTAAAACTTCCTGCGCAAAGGGTGCGCCCACCATCAAAGATGCGAGGTTAGAATATAATTGATCTCGTGAGGTTTTCCAAGGTTTCTTTAGCCGTCGAATCGAGGAATCTGTTTCAAGCGAAGGTCAGACCAAGAACCCCAAGCTGGGGCTGGAGTTATACTCCTGCCCCAAGAACGGAACATGTGGAGCGGATGCGCGGAGGTGGCCAAATCCTGTCCGAGCATGTGGGACGAAAGGGCACTTGGAATTGCAAACAATTCAACACTCCTCACCGTATGATATCCCGGATCTTTCGGTCGGTCCACCAGCGTCCGCACCTCCTGCCCCAGAAGATTGTAAATCTTCAGGGTTGTGTGGATGGGACCACTCACCAATCCCCACTCACCAGTCACCGGAAGGGTGAAGTGGATGTGGGTCGTGGGATTAAATGGATTTGGGTAGTTCTGCGCCAGAGCGAGCTCTGTTGGCAATGGCACCGTCTTCACAACAATCGGCTCAATCTCCGCGGGAATCGCCTGGCAGCCGGAACTGGCCAAAATCACCTCCTCAGGCTGCAATCTGGTATCTGACATATGGTATCTAATATCTGATATCTTGAAGGGCACGATGAGGACCGAGCCAGAGCCCGTCGGGATGACCTTTCCCTCAAGTCTGTAAAGGACAACTGCTAACTCACCGTCCTTGGCACCGGAAGCCAGAGCCATGTGAGCGCTGCGCTCTGTCAACTGCGGAATCCCGGGTTTTAGCTCCGACGCATCATAGGCCAGTTTGAACTGGGCACCGGCGATGTCGGTCTCAGAATCGACAAAGATCGGCACCTTTATGCTCATCGCTACTGGCTCCAGACCTTCCTTTGAACTCCAGACGCGGGCCGTGCTGACTGCTCCTTTCGCGGCCCCGGCCGTCGGCGGGCAACCGCCAACCCCCAAGACGACATTAATTATCCCTACTGCATCCAAAACATTAACTAACCATACCATCGGTGTTACAATCGGCAGCCCACTCCTCATAGTCCGTGGCTGGTCCCCCAATCCCTAAGATGATGTTTATCACCCTGACTGCATCCAGCACGTTCACACTGCCATCAGCATTCACATCACCTATTGAATCGACCAGGATTCTGATCTCGTCCAGAGTCCATCCGTCCGCAGTTCCAGCCGCATCGCTCACCAGCCGAAACCTTATCCGCACACTTTCCACTCCGCAGAATCCATCCAACAGAGCGGAGCTCTGTACGGGCGGAAAAACATACCCTGTCTACTCAGTCAGCTTTGTCCACTCCCCTCCGTCAGCACTGGCCTCCACATACCCGAAATCATGACCATCCTCCAAAAAATACCAGTACCAAAAGGACAGAGCAGCCATGGCACAGGTCGAAAGATTGAACGTCCCCAAATACGTGAGAGAGTTGTTGCTATTATTCTCGTAATCACCGTCCGGTGAGTCGGTTATCGAAGCAGAGTAATTATGACCCAGCCCCCCTAATCCCCATCCTGTGCCCAGATCCCATTTGTCCGTGCTTCCGGACTCGAAATCGTCCAGTAACTGAGAAGAGACAATCTCAAAGGTGTAGATCTCCGATGTGGCCGTGTTGTGATTGCTCGTAGCCTCGGTAGCCACCACCCAGTAACTGACCACATCACCCACGGCACCAGACCAAAAGAGAAGACCGGTATATGCAAGGGGATCGTCCGAAGGAAAAATCAACACTAACGATAACAGGAGGCACAAGGTCGGGGCCCACGTGGAAGGTGTGATATACCTCTGGCCCTTCCGCAGGATGAGTAACCCTTCGACCGGAAGTGTCAGTGGCCGATATGTAGTAGGTAACATCTGCCTCGCCCCCAGACCAAGGAATACCAGCCGCATACGCATCAAGATTACCGCTGGTTTCCATGGGCAAACTGTCGGTGAAGACCCCATTGGTGCCGTAGACAAGCTGCGGAGAACTCCCGTCCAATTGGTTTCCAGGGCCAAGAAAAATTGTCGCCGTGACAGGATACGGTCCCACAGTCTCCTCTGTATCGCCCAAAGGGTCGTGCTTAATGTTAACAGTTTTGATAAAGGCAAACTGCAGGGTGTAAAACCCGCTGTTGGGCGGATACATACAGCTTATATGGACCACCCCCGAAGGAGAATAGGGATAAACAGCCCACACGTCGCTGTAAAGGCCACCATCATTATTAATATTCTTGTCGTACACCCCCACCTCAACGGGATTGGCAGGATCTGAGATGTCAAGAATGCGAAGCCAATCCATGTAGTAAGCGATGTAGGCGTAGTTGCCTTTGACAAAGGAATTGTGTACCGAAATGGTAGGATCGGTGATATACTCCGCCACTTGACTAATATCTCCCAGATCCTTGATGTCCCAGATGCGCACGTGGCCACCCTGCGTCTCATGGCAAACAAGGACGTAATCACCATCCTCCGTGGTCCATTCTTGATGAGTTACCGCATCAGGATAGTAAATAGAAGCAATTGTGATTGGGCTCGAGGGATCAGAAACGTCTATGATGTAAAGAGCCCCTCCCAGTAGAGAGAAGCATAAGCCGTATCGTTTCTGACGTACACATCGTGGACGTAGAAATCCTGCCAACTTCCCACTTCCACAGGATCGGTTGGGTTTGACAGATCGAGGATATTAATGCCGCCATTAATCTCGCCAGAGACAGGGTCATGAGTCCCCACCACATAGGCGTATTGGGCGTTGATATAAAGATTGTGGGCCCCGCTGAAGGTGGCGTCGTAGGCCCCTACCAACTGTGCGTCATAGGGGTCGGACAGATCGATGATCTGAAGGGGACCGAACTCGTTGACCGCGTAAGCATAGTGTTGGTATACCTTAACATCCTTCATATCCGCACCAAGTGAAGGAACGGTTGAGGCCACGACTGGATGGTAGGGATCGTTTACATCAATTACGGCCAGTCCATCAAATTTACACACCAGGGCGTACTCTCCTGTGAAATCCGTATACCCCCATATATCCGCAATATAGTTCGGAGATTGCAGTGGTAGGTAGCCCAGCAAATCCACATTTGTGACAATCTGAGCATGAGCAGAATCAAACAAGATTAATTGACAGAACCCAATAATCATTGCCGCGGCAACAGTTGAATTTCTCATGACTTTCCTTTGTCGAGTAGACATCTTTTCAACCTCCTTTGGTTGTTAATGCTCCTTACAGAACCGTACGTGGAGTTTTCCCGCATATGACTCTTCAGGAAAACCTCCCCCCTTGCGAGGATGGGTATAGATGATATATCCTCTTATGGTGGACAAGAGCCGATGCCCAGGATGAGGTTAACAAATCCTATCACATCGGTGACATCTATCCGTCTGTCTCCGTTGCAATCTGCTCTCACGTATTCAGAAGGTGTAGGGTCGTAAATATCCAAGATAATGTTGACACATTGGATGACATCCAGCACATTGATTGAGCCGTCGCGGTTGATATCCCCTCTTACCAATTCCTGCTCTGTACCGAACCACTCTAACACATTTTCATCAACACTCGGACATCAGCACTGGGCACCGTATCCGTGCCCGTATCTTCCAACAATGTGTAAAAATCCCAGGGCAAAAAGACTGTCCTAAAAGTTCCGCCATCGAATCTCAGACCGGACCCTTGACCGGACTCGGTGAAGAAGATGTCGACACCTGTTTCGGCTGCAGTGGTATATGTGATCCAGTATATCATCCCAAACTCCAACGGCCACGTTTGTCTGAAAGGATCCTCAGTGAATATCCCTGTGATAGGATCTCCGGGTACACCGTAAAAGACTTTGTCGGTGCACCCCAAGCCATCGCATTCCTCAGCCGAAGCACACCCAAAATAGTCGTAGGCAAAATCGCCCGATTGAAATTCTAACTCACCATACTCCTGATTTAAATTCCAATACTGACTTTCAGCATAAAATAGGTTGGCGAGCGCTTCCGGGATGCCAGCGCTGAGAAAATTCGCCCAGATGTTGCCCTCATACTCTCTGGTGGGTAATGGTGGTGTCATATACGGGATCGGTGTCCACTCGTCGAAGCCAAAAATGATGACCGTACGCCAACCATACATACTGACAGACTCATCTATTCCCTGGCGCTCCTGCACATCCCAGTATTCGTACATGTAACCTATGGAATCTAACAATTGCCTGTAAAATTCCGATGCATTTGTCCACCAGTCACCGTAGCCAACGAGGAGTATGTCGGCATGAGGATTGGTAGGTTTCAATCGGGCAAAGGTTTCAATGTCAGTGGATGATCTGACCCCTGCCTCATCAGTAGCGGAGATATAATATCGAACTGTATCTCCCGCGGTGATCTGAGGGATCTGACCGGTGAATGTGCCGCCTTCTGTGGGACCGGACATGACGGTACTGTCAGAAACACCGTTCATGTTCCAGTGGAGATAAGCCGAGGCCACCCCTGCTCGGCCAGGATCCTCTGCATCTCGATCCTCAATCTCGGCCTCCACTGAAAAAGGGCCAGGACGATAGGTGTAATTAAGAACACTCATATCGCTGATCTCTGGCGGCGTGTTCTCATAATAGCTGACAATGGCTTCCACCCAGATGGAGAAGCTCCTTAGGAACCAACCGTCATGCAGGCCGTCGGGACCGCAGCAGTCGGCGTAGTACTTGAAGAAGTGATAAGGAACACTATATTGGTTCTCCATGCCAATACCGATTCTGGTAATAGGGTAGAAAACCATAGTGACGAAGAACGGCTCTGCGGTCAAATTGGGCTCACCCACGTAATAGGTTGGTATCTCCACCCAGGTGTCAGACATACTTTCATTCAAGGTCAGAGGAAATGGCCCCCAGATGTGCTCACCTAAAGGGGAACGACCCATGACCGGTCCCGGTATCCATTGGCCCCCTTCATGAGTACCTACCCAGCCAAAGGCATCCGTGCTATCTAAGGTCATGATGTGACCATCGTATCTCGATTCACGAATATCCAACAGTACGTTCCCAGCGCTTGGCACCCCAAAAGCACTGTTGAAGTGAACTCTGATAGCCTTAAGTGTGCAAGCCGCAGAAGGTCTGAACCACATTGCCGCCGAATCCCCAGGGTTAGCAAAGATAAAAGTGGCCCAGGTTACGGGCAGTGTTCTCCACGATAGGGTATCGATCACCCCTGGATTTAAGTTCAGGGGACCGACTCTGTAAACGGCCTCATCACCGGCGGCCAGAGTGTTCTGGTTCAAGATATACTCTTGCTCCCGATCTAAGGAATTCCCAACCGGCCTCAAAACCGCTTGCTGTCCCGCTGTGGTCAGGGTAGTTGAAATCGAGGAGATAAAGAGGAACGCCAAGACACAACCAGCCACACACGTTCTGGTCATCTCTCTTCTCCCTTTTTTGAAAGATGAGTTGAGTGATATCTACCCTCTATTGCGTGGTTGACACCTAAGTTGCTCCTAACTTGTTTGGAGAACTACAGGAATGTATTACTTAGCGCGGCCAAGCCGCAAGTTAAAAGGTTAGATGTTGCTACAAGAATTCAGATTTAAACAACCCTCTTGTGTCGTGCGTCTTGGGTTGTGCGTTTTTTGGTGAAAGACGCAGAACACATGAGGCATAGCGCATCAAATACATAGACGCTTTCCCACCACAGGTGAACATCCAACCCTCTCCAAGGGCATGAACCATTCGTGCAGAAATCTCTTATCTTCTCCGTACACTTCTGCCTATCGATGGTCGAGAGCCCTGGCTGCGGCTGACCTGATGGCCTGAGTATGAGCTTCTGAAGTGGCTCCGCGTGGGTTGTCTGCTGATCGTCGGGCGGTGGTACTTGACTCCGCTCCGATACGTCTTCCGAGTCCGTTCAATGTTTCTGTACGACTTCTGTCGGATCTGGGTCCCTCGAGAGCGATCGGCCTTGACCCCCCTGCGCGGAGCCCTGTATTCTTTGTCCCCATAAGCGCTGCGGGGTTTGACCCTTCTGGCACGATACTGTTTGTCGTAATATCTCACCCCTGGATCTCTGTGGAGACCCCGTCTGCGGTCGTACCTCCGATATGGTCTTCCCCAGTAGTCGTACCGATCGCACCTCCTGTATCGCCAGTCCCAGCAATAGTAATCCACGTACCACCCCAAACCGCAGTCGTACCAGGGACGCCATCCCCAGTGAAGATCGACCCAGACCCACCCCCACCAGGCCGGATAGTGCCACCAGGCAGGCCCGTACAACCACGGCAGGCCCACTTCGTGAAAGATGATGTACCTCTCCACAGTTCCCTCGTACTCATAAGGCTCCTCTTCCTCTTCGACCCTCTCAGCCTCGTCACCGGCATCGGTGTCGAACCGATACTCGCTGCCAGCTCTGAGATAGACGATCTCAGTCAGGTTCAGAATTTCGTTTTCACCGTCATAGAAGCCCCGGACCGTAATGGACTCCAGTTCCCTGCCTTCCTTGTTAAAGTCCTCGTTCTTCTCTATGATCGCCTCCACACCCTCGTGGGCATTCCGGAGATCTTCGACGTTGGCCCCGTCCTCGTAGCACAACAGTTTCTGCTCATCCTGGCCGATCAACAGGTTCCACACCCCGTACCCCTCATCCTCCTTGAAGGTGCTGACGAGGGGGATCGCTTCCACTTCGACCAGCTTGGTATCGTACTGCTCGATCTCCGCCAGGGTGGTTCTCACCTGGGCCTCAGAGTCGGCTGGAGTCATCCAGAGACCAACCGCAATGGCCAAACTGAGACCGAATACAATTTTACTCACCGTTCTCATAACTATCACCTCCAAATAAAGAGTTCAGAGCCAACGCATCTTTCACTGAAAGATAGAGCAATATTGGGCATTGTCAACCCCTTTATCCCCCAGATTCCTGAAAAAGTTCTTGACAAGGCCTCATATCCGTGGCAGGAGCATGAGCACCAATTTAGAAAGAGACGCCCTGAACCCTTGGATCATCCGATCAATTCGGATGATGACACCCCTCTGTCATTGTCCGAGCAACCCCCCTGTCATTGCCCGACTCGATCGGGCAATCCAGAGCCGAGCCGCAATCTGTCCAAGAACGCCTCGCAGGCGGGCAACTTTTGAAAAGTTTCGCCTGGCCCCCATCTATTTTCGCCCGAAGCGGGTGAGGGTCCGTTCGTAGGGCTCGAAGAGCATGTCGTACATGTCCATGGCATATCGGTCCGTCATCCCGGCGATGTAGTCACACACGACCCGATAAATATCGCCCCGCTTTGATCTCTCCTGCATCTCCTTGGGAAGGAGTTCGGCATGCTCAACAAAGGTGTTGAAGAGCTCCCGGACAATCTTTCTTGCCTTGTGCAACATCATTAAGACGACCGGATGGCTGAAGACCGTTTGGTTAATGTATGCAGAGAGTCTGTTCAGATCCTCGTAGGTCTGCTCGGAGAAGGCCACGACGGACTGAGAAAGGCTGCGGACCTTGTCCGGAGAGTCGATCCCGTAACGCTCGATGTTCTGCGGGGACTGGATTAAGACGTCCTTGGACAGTCGTTCGATCAGATTCCTCACCGCCCTCCGGTATCGCAATTTGACCATCTCACCGTTGGGGAGGTTCCGGTTGCTCTTCATGTCTTTGCTGGCCGCTCCGGATACCTCGCGCCACAAATCCGAGCCGCTCTCCTTCTCAAGCCCCGCCTCGGTCAGCAGGCCCATCGTGAGCGCGTCGTCAAGGTCGTGGGTGGAGTAGGCGATCTCATCGGCCACATTGACGATCTGGGTCTCGATGCTGGGCCGGCTCTCGGGAAATTCGTCCAGGCTCAGAGGGGCATCGTGCCGGGTCACGTGACGGGCCAACCCCTCCCTCGTCTCCCAGGTGAGGTTCAGCCCCGGGAAGTCCGGATATCGGAGCTCCATCTCATCGACGATCCTCAAACTCTGCAGGTTGTGGTCGAAATTGCCCCTGTCCTTCATCAGTGCCTGCAGTTCCTCTTCACCGGCGTGGCCAAAAGGGGGATGGCCGATGTCGTGGGCCAGAGCGATGGTCTCCACCAAGTCCTCATTGGCCCCCAGACTTCGGGCCAGGATGCGGGATATCTGCATCACTTCCAGCGTATGGGTCAGGCGCGTCCGATAGAAGTCGGCTTCGTGAATGACGAAGACCTGGGTCTTATACTGCAATGCTCGGAAAGCGGTTGAATGGATGATCCGATCCCGATCCCGCTGAAAACAGGTCCGGTACTCATGCGGGGGCTCCTCAAATTTCCTCCCACGACTCTTTCTGCTCTTGGTCGCATAGGAAGCCAGCCGCCCCTCTTCCTCCTCGAGCTTTTCTCTGACGTTCATCTCCCCTCTCCCTTCAAATAGCATTAGCTCAAGATAGTACTCAGCCACGTGCCGAAGATCGCTTCGCCGAAGAACCTGGGGACCAGGCCCAACATCAGGGCGCACAGGTAGGCCCGAAAGGACATCCTGAAAACGCCGGCCAGCCAGCAGATCTCCCTCAGGGGGATGGGGCTCACGGCGGCAATGGCCACCGCCCAAAGGCCGTATCGGTTGTAGAGACGTTCACCCTTCCTTAAGCGGCGCTCTTTCACTCCGAACAGCCTGGTCAGCACCGCAAATCCCAAGTGTCTACCCAACCAGTAGGCAGCCATCGCTCCCAACACCGTCCCAACCAGGGCCACAAGGGCTGCCAGGGACGCATTCAGCCCCAAACCGCCTTCACCCAGAATAAAGAGGTCCGGCCCGATGGGCTGATACACCGCCACTGATAAACTCAGCCCTAAGATGCCCCAAAGACCATACTTAGTTACAAAAATTAAGCCGATTTCTTTCAGATATTCAAACATATTTGTCCGCGATCTAACTGACTCAAAGACGAGATCCGATCGGGGACCTATAACTTAATGCTGGTTTTCCACGCAATAGATCACTTTTGCAAAAGGTTCGAACTAGAATTCCTTCTATGGATAAGTCTTCTCGCAATTCTTGAATCATCTCTTTTGTCGAAGGTT
>JBHIER010000017.1:0-16481 GCA_046760705.1 bacterium | reverse complement strand
AGCATTTCCCCTACGGCAGTATGGGGCCGAAGGTCAAAGCGGCCATCAATTTCATCGCGTGGGGCGGAGAGAAAGTGATCATCACTTCCATTGAGAAGGTGGGAGAAGCCATTAAAGGAGAGGCCGGAACAAAAATTGTACCGTGAGTATTTTTGCAATGGATCCTACAATAATGGATATAGAAGAGGCGGTTCAGAAGCTCAGTCTGGATAATGAGGAGATCATGATCGTCTATCTCTATGGGTCATTTCGGGACGGCTATGCCACGGCAAAGAGCGATGTCGATGTAGCTGTGGTGGTGGATGAAAAGAAACTGCCTACAGATAGGTTTACGCGAGAACGGTGTTACTCCGATCAAATTGAGGCGAAAGTTAAAGGTCGTCAGTTCGATGTGAGGATTATGAATCCTGCGCCATTGTCCTTTAAGTATCAAGTGATTAAGAATGGCCTGTTGTTATTCTCTAGAAACGAAACGTTTCGTGAGGAGTTTGAATGTCAGCTAATTTTGGAGTATTTGGATTTCAAACCTTACTTGGACCAGTACGATGAGCAGTTCCTCAAAAGGTTAGCCGAAAGGGCGACTGCGTGATCAACAAAGAGCTCATAAGAGGACGCCTCCAAAAACTGGAGAGGTATACCGAAATATTAAAAGGATTCCAGAACATATCGTTAAAAGAATTTAAAGATGATCCGTCGAAGTATGGAAGTGTAGCGCATTTTTTCCAAATAGCAATTGAGTGTTGTATTGATATTGGAAATCATATTATCTCTCGTAAGTCATTTAGACGACCGGAAGGCTATAAGGATGTGTTCACCATTTTAGGAGAGGAAGGCATAGTTCCCTTAGATTTTGTAGAGGATCTGAGAGATTTAGCAGGATTTCGAAATAGATTGGTCCATCTTTATTGGGATGTTGACCTGGATATAGTATATGATAAGTTGCAAAATAGACTGGGTGATTTTGAGAAATTCGCTTCGTATATAGCGAAAATGCTGATAGCAGAGGAAAGATGAAGATTCACGAATATCAGGCCAAAGAGATCTTTGCCAAATACGGTGTGCCGATTCCGCGGGGAAAAGTGGCTACTACTCCGGAAGAAGTGAAAGCCATTGCTGAGGAGTTGAAATGTCAGGTGGTCATCAAGGCTCAGGTGCACGTGGGTGGTCGGGGGAAAGCCGGTGGGATTAAATTGGCCCAAACGTCCGATGAGGCATACGCTAAGGCTAAAGAGATCCTCGGGATGGAGATTAAAGGGCTTCGGGTGAAGAGGGTGTTGGTGGCAGAGGCCATCGATGTTGACCACGAGGCCTATTTGGGAGTCATTGTTGACCGCCGCAACAGGAGGCCGACGGTGATGGTCAGCGCCGCCGGAGGGATAAACATCGAAGAGGTGGCCAAAGCCACCCCGGAAAAGATCCACAAGCTGGTGGTAGATCCTAAAATGGGTTTGCTGCCCTTCCAGGCCAGAGAACTGACTTTTAAGATCTACGATAATCCGAAAATTTCACTTCAGGCGGCCAGGGTTTTGGGGCAACTCTATCGCGCCTTCTGGGAGAACGACGCCAGTTTGGCTGAGATCAATCCCTTTGTGGTGGCCAAAGACGGTCAGGTCTGGGCCTTGGACGCCAAGATGAACATCGATGACAGTGGGCTCTACCGCAGGTCTGAAATCGCGGCCATGCGGGACTTGGATGCCGAGATGCCCGGGGAAACCCAAGCCCGGGAGCATGGCCTCAGTTATGTTAAACTAGACGGCGACGTGGGCTGTGTGGTCAACGGGGCCGGATTGGCCATGGGGACTATGGATCTGATCAAGTACTACGGCGGTGAGCCGGCCAACTTTCTCGATATCGGCGGTAGCTCCAGTCCGGAGAAAGTGACCGCGGCTATGAAGATACTTCTGGCTGACAAGAATGTGAAGTCAGTGCTTTTTAACATCTTCGGCGGCATCACCCGCTGCGACGATGTGGCCAACGGCATCGTGGCTGCTCTGAAAGAGATGGATGTAAACGTGCCTCTCGTCATCAGATTGACCGGCACCAATGTCGAAGAGGCCAAAGCCATATTGCGTCAGAATAATTTAGAAGCTGTTGACTCCATGGAGGAGGTTGTTCGGAAGGCTATTGCATTGGCGCAAAGTTGATTTGGTTGATCAAGCGACAAAAAGAAACTCAAAGGACTCATTCCATTGTAGAGGTAAACCGTGACGGTCAAATTTATTAGAGAATATGCCAGTGAAAAAACTGTAGATATTTTTTGGACTACGGTTCCCACATGTTAGGCCAAACGGCGGTCAATGATTTAGAGCTGAGGATAGACAAATATATGTAGGATACTATCTAAAAAGAGGAGGTGTTCGGATGAGCAGGAAGGGAAGGCTAGAACTTATCCAGAAGATTCAAGAATCTCGCAAATCTAATGTTCTTGTTTACTTCACAGGTGACAGGAAACCAATAGGATCAAGAATAGCTGAAGATGCTGTCCGTCCCCTATATAAGCATCTTTTAGCTTTAGAAACCACTGGACCTGAAATAAAAAGGATTGACCTATTTCTATACACCCGTGGCGGTGATGTAAGTATTCCCTGGCGTATAGTAACGATGATCCGTGAGTTCTGCGAAGAATTTTGCGTTCTTATTCCCTACAAAGCCCATAGCGCTGGTACAATGATTGCTTTAGGAGCTGATGAGATTGTTATGGGCAAGAAGGCAGAACTCGGTCCCATTGAACCAACACTCGTGAGAGCGGCTACTGGTGAAGCCGGTGTCCCACCTCCTGAGATAAATGTGGAAGATGTTTCTTCCTATATCTCATTTCTACGAGAGAGGGCAAATATCAGCGATCAATCTGCTCTAGCTCAAGTTGTGTCCCAATTAGTTACTCATCTGACACCTTTGACACTCGGGAGCGTTAACAGGCAATACACTCATATTAGACTTGTCGCACGCAAATTATTGACGTCCCGCAAGGAAAAGATTGAGGAGGGCAGAATTGGCAATATTATTGAGGCTTTAACAGAAAAAATGTATTCACATGGTCACGCAATCGGCAGAAAGGAAGCTGTAGAGATCAGCCTTCCTGTAGATGACCCTGACGACAGCCTTGAGACTGCTATGTGGAATCTTTATCAGGAATACGAAGATATGCTACAACTCAATGAACCAATTGATCCAGAAGAATTACTTACTCGTGAAAATAAAGAGGAATACACTATGGAAAATATTCCCCTGGCTCTTATTGAAAGCATTCACAAGTTAGACGTATTTGAAATTAACTCTGCTTTCCGTCGAAAGCGACAAGTACCGCCTAATCCACAGATTAACATCAACCTGAACTTGGGGCTTCCACCAGGTATTGATCCAACAAGATTGCCTCAAAATTTCCAACAAATAGTTCAGCAGCTCATGGGACAGATTGGTCAGGCAGTCCCACAAATTGTTCAGCAGGAGATAATTCGCCAGTCTCCAATTGTTGGCATTGAGGGGAGAACTTTCGGCGGCAGGTGGGAAGAAAAAAGTGAAATTAGTTAAAGGAGGGACATCACCATGCCAATTAATATTAATGTGAAAATTACCCCCTTCGGTCAGCTCACCTTGGTGATAGGCCAGCCTGCTTATCCTATTGAGGAGCATCTCATAGCTCCGGCACAAGAAGAGCTCCGGTATCAGGAACCTCAGGAGACGGCATCTCGAATATATGAGGTCGAGTATAGGGAAGAGCTAAAGAACTATGTTATTCCTTCTTCTACAGGATAACAACTTTTCAAATGAGGAAGATTTCGTATGAGCATTTTAGTTGATGACAACACAAGAGTTGTGGTTCAAGGGATTACGGGGCGGGATGGCTCTTTTCATACCCGCCAGATGCTGGACTATGGGACCAAGGTGGTGGCCGGTGTGACCCCTGGCAAAGGTGGACAGAGGGTGGAGGGGGTGCCAGTTTATAACACGGTCAAAGAGGCTGTGGACAAAGAAGGGGCCAACACCTCTGTTATTTATGTTCCGGCGGTTTTTGCCCAAGATGCCATCTACGAGGCCACCGATGCGTCCATCGAGCTGGTGGTCGCCATCACCGAGGGCATCCCGGCCATCGACATGATCGAGGTGATGGACTATTTGAAGGATAAAAAGACTCGCCTCATCGGCCCCAATTGTCCGGGTATTATCACCCCCGGGGCGACCAAGGTGGGTATTCTACCCGGATACATTTTTACCCCTGGTCCGGTGGGGATCGTCTCTCGGAGCGGCACGCTGACCTATGAGGTGGTCTATCAGCTCACACTATCGGGAATCGGTCAATCGACCTGTCTGGGCATGGGGGGCGATCCCATTGTCGGGACTGGCTTTATCGATGCCTTGGAACTTTTTGAAGCTGACGAGCAGACCAAGGCGGTGGTCTTGATCGGTGAGATCGGAGGTACCGATGAAGAGGATGCGGCCGAGTATATTGCCAAAGGTGTGAAGACACCGGTGGTCGGATTTATCGCTGGCCAGACAGCACCTGCCGACAAAAGAATGGGCCACGCCGGAGCCATTATTGCCGGGGGCAGAGGGACGGCCGCGGAGAAGATCGCTGCGTTGAAAAGTGCCGGCGTCCACGTCTGCCAAAGCCCGGCCGAGATTGGAGCGGCTGTGGCCCAGGTCTTGGGACTGGGTTACTCGAACAACGGGCCTGAAAGGGAGAAGATACAATGAAGTTGTGGCGCACACCTCTGGATGCAGATCGAATTACGACCCCCCACGGTGAACTCCACATCATAAAGGACAGGTGTAAAGGGTGCGCCTTCTGTGTCGAGTACTGCCCCAAAGATGTGTTGGAGATGTCTGAGGAGTTCAATGTGAAAGGCTATCATCCGCCGGCTGTAGTGAAGGAGACCGACTGCGTCAATTGCAGACTGTGCGAGATGCTCTGCCCGGAATTTGCCATATTCTGTACGGAGAAAGAGGTCGAGACGGTCTCAGAAGGCTGAATGTTTCAACTGCATATCATTATTATGACGGGCATAAAGCCCTACACTACAGATATGAAAAATGTAGTGTAGCCCCTTGCCTGTCCCGAAAGCCTTCGGGACGCAGACAGGTGGGTGTATGTTCAAGGGAGGTACAGACCATTGAAAGCAGATCCGAAAGGTATCCTGACGGGAGCCCATTATTTGGATGGAGACCACGCCATAGCGGAGGGTGCCTTAGCCGCCGGATGCCGCTTTTTCGCTGGGTATCCCATCACCCCCTCTACGGAGACCGCCGAACGGTTCGCCGAGAGGATCCCTAAAGTCGGTGGTGTCTTCATTCAAATGGAGGACGAACTGGGCTCCATTGCAGCCGTCTTAGGGGCTGCGTGGGCTGGGCGCAAGGCAATGACCGTGACGTCAGGCCCCGGGTTCTCTTTGATGATGGAAAACTTCGGCTTGGGGGTTATGATGGAGGTCCCATGCGTCATAGCCAACGTGCAACGCGGAGGACCGAGCACCGGCCTGCCGACCCTCACCGGCCAGGCCGACATGATGCAGGTGCGATGGGGCTCCCACGGCGACTACGAGATCATTGCTCTGTCACCTAACTCTCCGCAGGAATGTTTCGAATTGACCATAAAGGCCTTCAACCTCTCAGAGGAGTACCGAGTCCCCACCTTTGTCATGACGGACGAGTGTGTGGGTCACATGACCGAGAAGGTTGTCATCCCCCCTGCGGAGGAGATTGAGATCACTCCGAGAAGATGGTATGAGGGGCCGAAAGATGAATATCTTCCCTACGTGCCTGATGCCGACCTTGTGCCACCTATGGTCAAAGCTGGGGACGGTTACCGGTTCCATACCACCGGGCTGACCCACGACGAGCGCGGGTATCCAGTGATCAATGCCGAGTGCCAGGAGAAATGTGTCCGCCGATTGGTGGAGAAGATTCGAAAGAACGCGGATAAGATTATCAGTTTTGAGGAGGAGGCCACGGACGATGCGGAGGTGATCGTCCTATCCTACGGAATTACATCCCGGGTGGCCCTCAAAGCAGTCGAAGAGGCCAAAAAAGCCGGGATCAAAGTGGGTACCCTCCGGCTCATCACCGTCTGGTCCTTTCCCGAAAAGAGGGTCAGAGCACTGTCGAAGAGGATCAAAGCATGGGTTGTTCCTGAGATCAATTACGGACAGATTGTTCTCGAAGTGGAGCGGTGCGCGGCAGGACAAGCGAAGGCCCTGCTTGTCCCCCATGGGGGAGGCTGGGTGCACGATCCGAGGAACATCTTAAAGGCGATAAAGGAGGCGGTACGATGAAAGCTGTGGAAGCGCCAGTCAGGAGCAAAGAAGCCGAACATCCTATGGAACCGCTGCTCAGGATGGATCGAATCCCCCACATCTGGTGTCCGACATGCGGCATCGGAACGACCGTGACGGCTTTTGTGGCCGCCCTGGAGAAGATCGATATCGACCTCGACAAGGTGTGCGTCGTTTCCGGGATCGGATGCACAGGCAGGGTAGCGGGCTATATTACGCTGGACTCTTTCCACACCACCCACGGTCGGGCAGTTCCCTTCGCCACAGGCCTGGCGCTGGGGAACCCCGGACTGAAGGTGGTCGTCTTCAGTGGAGATGGGGATCTCATCGCCATTGGGGGAAACCATTTTATCCATGCAGCCCGCCGAAATGTTGACCTGACAGTCATCTGCGTCAACAATTTCAACTACGCCATGACTGGAGGCCAGGTGGGACCGACCACCCCCCTCACCGCTGTGGGCACCACGGCCCCCTATGGATGTTTCGAGTACCCCTTCAACTTACCCCACTTGGCTGAATCCTGCGGAGCCATCTATGTGGCCAGGTGGACTGCCCTCCACATCCGCCGCCTGACCAACTCCATGGCCGAGGCACTGCAGAAGCGAGGGTTCTCATTCATAGAGATCATCGCCCCATGCTCCACCCTGTACGCCCGGAAAAACAGACTCGGGACCGGGCTCGATCTGATGAAGTTTTACCACGATAGCTCCGTGATCCAACACGGAGCGAACACAAAGGATCTGGACATCCAATTTCAAAAGGAGATCGTCGTGGGTAAATTCGTCGATAAGGAGAGGCCCACTTTTCTGGATGCGATGAACGAAAGGTTGAGCCAAGTCCTGGGTGACAAATTTGTAAAATACGGAGGGTAACATGCCAGAGATTCGATTTTCGGGTTACGGCGGCCAGGGCATCATCAGATCCGGATTCATTGTCGGAAAGGCCTGCTCTCTCTACGATGACAAACACGCCACCCTGAATCAGAGCTTCGGACCTGAGGCTCGCGGGAGCGCCTGCAGTGCCCAGGTGGTGGTCTCGGAGGATCGGGTGCTGTACCCTTACATCACCGTCCCTGACATTCTCGTGTCCATGTCCCAAGAGGCCTACGATAAATTCGAGCCGGATCTGAAAGGGGAAGGGCTGCTTTTGATCGATGAGGATCTGGTGAGACCGAAACCGCCCAGGGAGAAGATCAAGATGTTCGCCATTCCGGCCACCCGGATGGCCGAGCAGATGGGCAACCGGATTGTCGCCAACCTGGTCATGCTCGGCTTTTTTACAGCCATGAGCGATGTCGTATCGGTGGAGGCGATGAGAAAGGCCATCCCGGGCTCTGTCCCCGACCGATTCTTGGAACTGAATCTGAAGGCCTTTGAGAAGGGATATGAGTACGGGATGAAATTGAAAAGAGAGAAGAAGACTGGTTCGACCAGAAAGAGAGCTGCAGCCAAAAAAAGGTAGTTCTGGGGGGCGGTCCAATGGTTGAAGTCCGTTTGGATTTTAAAGGTAAGTTGGACTCGGCGATCGGTGGGGAGATGCACAGTTTCTGCTTCCAGTGCGGTGCCTGTGTCGGCGATTGCCCGGCCGCCAGATATTCGAGCCGAGGGTTCAATCCCAGGCTCATCGTTCTGGAGACCATATTGGGCCTCGAAGACTCCCTTCTCCAGGAAGGGTCGATCATTTGGGAGTGCACCAACTGCTACAACTGCTACGAGCGCTGTCCCCAGGACGTGCGGCCCGTTGAGGTGATTACGGCCCTGAAAAACATGTCCGCCCAGAGAGAGACCAACCCTGAAGATGTCCGCAGCATGGTGAAGAGCGTGGAGACGAAAGGGATGACGACGGTGATCACGGCTCTGGTTGACAAGCGGCGAAAGGAGCTGGGGTTGGAGAGTCTCGGAGAGGTACCAGTCTCAGAAATTCAAGAACTTTTGGTTGGACAATGATATAGAGATCCGATCTATGAGTGAGGAGAAGAAATACGTTCCCTTCTTCGGGTGCATGATCTCGGTGAAATACCCGCAATTTGAGGCCGCTGTGCGGAAGACCATGCCCAAAGTGGGTATGACCTTGGTGGATCTGGACGGTTTCACCTGCTGCCCGGATCCTATCTATTTTAAATCGTCGGACAAATTGACTTGGTTGACCATTGCCGCCAGAAACCTGTGCCTTGCCGAGGAGGCCGGGCTGGATGTGATCACCATGTGCAGCGGGTGCACGGCCACTCTATCGGAGACCAGATATCATCTGACTCGCGATGAGGAGTTGAGGGAGAAGGTGAACCGACGGTTGAAAAAGATCGGGAAGGAGTATCGAGGGACAGTCTCAGTGCGGCACATCGTGACCGTTCTTCGGGACGACATCGGTATTGACAAAGTGGCGGCATCCGTCGTCAAGCCACTTGAGGACCTTCGGGTGGCCGTACACTACGGCTGCCATCTACTCAAGCCCAGTGAGATCATGCGGGTGGATGATCCCGACCGGCCAACCATCTTGGAGAATCTCATCGAAGCCATTGGTGCTGAACCCGTTCATCACGAGGATCATCTACTGTGTTGTGGGAAAGCTTGCATGGATCCGGAAATGCCGGCTCAGATGACCCACGATGTGCTCAGCTCTATTAAGAAGTCGGGCGTAGACTGCATGGGGCTTATCTGTCCTACCTGTTTCGATGCCTATGATTTAGGGCAGATCAAGCTGGCCCGTCAGTTCAAAACACGGTTTGACGTTCCCGTAATCTACTATTTTCAGTTGTTGGGTTTAGCCCAGGGGCTGAGCCCGGAGGATGTGGGATTGCATATGCATAAGATCATGCCAGAGACAATGCTGGCGAAAGTTGCGTGAGTCTTCAAAATGAGCGAATCGGTGACCAAAGGAGTTCTCGTTATCGGCGGCGGCATTGCTGGAATCCAGGCTGCCCTTGATCTGGCCAACTCCCGGGTGAAGGTCTACATGGTGGAGAAGTCGCCGAGTCTGGGGGGCCGCATGGCCCAACTGGATAAGACCTTTCCCACCATGGACTGCTCCATATGAATTCTGGGGCCGAAGATGATGGATGTCGGTCGACATCCCAACATTGAACTCTATACTTACTCAGAAGTGACCCGGGTCGAAGGGCGGGCCGGTGATTTCAGAGTGACGATCCGAAGGCATCCGAGGTCCGTGGACGAATCCCTGTGCACAGGGTGCGGGCAGTGCGCCGACGTCTGTCCTGTTGTCGTTCCCAATGAGTTTGACGCGGGGCTCGGAGCCCGCAAGGCGATCTATTCCCCCTTTTCTCAGGCGGTTCCCAATGTGTACATCATAGATCGAGATTCCTGTCTGAATGGCGACTTTCTCGTCTGTGAGAACTGCAGTCAGGAATGCGAGCGCAACGCCATCAATTATGACATGAGTCCCCAGGACCGAACACTTCATGTAGGTTCTATTGTTGTGGCCACAGGCATCGACGTCTTCGACCCCTACACCATGAAGACGTACGGGTACAGTGTTTCCCCGAATATTCTCACCGGCCTTGAGTTTGAGCGCATGCTCAATGCTTCGGGGCCTACTCAAGGGCACGTGATTCGGCCAACGGATCGGAAAGTGCCCCGCAAAATCGCTTTTGTCCAGTGCGTCGGTGTTCGCGGGGAGAACGACTGCCAGTACTGTTCTCGTTTTTGTTGCATGAACTCTGTGAAGGACGCACTTTTGGCCAAAGACCACGCCCCCGAAATCGAAGAGATCACCATTTTTTATTCGGACATACGAGCCTTTGGGAAAGGGTACGAAGAGTTTTACAACCGGACAAAGGACAGAGACTATATCAAATATGTTCGAGGCAAACCGTCGAAAATCACTGAAGACCCGAAATCCCGCGATCTGATCGTCCACGTGGAGGACACGATTGCGGGAAAACCGATGCAGGTCAAGGCCGACATGGTGATTCTTGCCTCGGCCGGAGTGGTGTCGCCGGATGCAGTCAAGCTGGCTGAGGTATTGTCCATTGAGCTGGACGGGGACGGTTTCTTCAGGACCGAGAGGGAGGACGCCCAGCTTCTGCGTTCTACGCGGGAGGGTATCTTTCTCTGCGGTTGTGCCGCCGGTCCCGAGGACATCCCGGATTCAGTTGCTCAAGGTTCAGGGGCTGCCGCTGAGGCTGAAAGATATGTGGCCGATGCCAGACTGCCTGAGGTCGAAGAGGAGATCCCTCCGGTCGATGTGAGCGGCCCTCCCCGGATCGGAGTTTTCCTCTGCCATTGTGGCATTAATATTGCGGGGGTTCTGAGCATCGAGGAGATGGAAGAATATGTGAAGGGCTTGCCGGGGGTGGTCCACGTCCAGAACGATCTCTTTCTCTGCTCCGATGGCAGCCAGAAGAAGCTCCAGGAGATGATTGTGGAGCACCGCCTGAACCGGGTGGTGGCTGCAGCCTGCACCCCCAGAACGCACGAGCCGATCTTTCAGGAGACGTGCGCTCGGATCGGTTTAAACCCGTACCTCTTTGAGATGGTCAACGTCCGCGACCAGTGCTCCTGGGTCCATTCCCAAGAACCGCTCCTGGCCACGCAGCGGGCCATGGACCAGATACGTATGGCTGTGGCCCGGGCCCGATGGCTGGAACCTCTTGAGCGAAAGGAGATCCCTGTGGAGGGATCGGTTCTCGTCATCGGAGGCGGCCCGGCGGGTATCCAGAGCGCCCTGGATCTGGACGCTCAGGGATTTCAGGTCACCCTGGTGGAAAAAGAGAAGCTGTTGGGTGGACGATTGCGATTTCTGGACAGACTGTTGCCGGAAAATGTCCCGGCAAAGAGCCTCCTGCAGCGCAAGCTGCGACAACTGAAGGCAAGCCGCGTACACGTTATGACCGACACGGAGGTCAAAGATGTGAGCGGTTTTGTGGGCAACTTTGAAGTGGCCACGACGAAAGGTACGTTGAAGGTGGGGGCCATCATTCTGGCCATCGGTTCTGATGTGTACGATCCGAAGGGAGAATATGGATACGCTGAGAGGTCGAATGTCCTCACCAACATGGACCTGGAACAGATCTTCGCCAAGGCCAAAGGTGACGTTCTCATCGACGAGGGAAAGCCCGAGCGAGTGGCCTTCATCCAGTGCGTCGGCTCCAGGGAAGAGAAGAATCCCCATTGCTCCCGCATCTGCTGTCCGACAACGGTGAAACAGGCCATTCAACTGAGGGAACAGGGAACCGAGGTCGTTGTCTTTTATAGGGACATGCGAACGGTGGGCCACGGGGCTGAGGAACTCTATCGTCAGGCCCGCGGTACAGGCGTCATCTTTATTCGCTATCCCGATGGCCGGAAACCTCTGGTGACAGACGAGGGCACCCGACTGCGTATTAAGGCTTTCGACACCATGTTGGGCGATACCGTAGAGGTACCTGTGGATGCGGTGATCCTTGCCACCGGAATGGTTCCCAAGGATCCGGACACAGATCTCTTCAAAGAGATGTTGAAGGTGCCCAGGAGTCCCGATGGTTTTATGATGGAACGCCATCCGAAGCTCGGCCCTGTTGAGACCAACACCGAGGGGATCTTTCTGGCCGGCTGCGTGCAGAGCCCAAAAAATGTTGCCGAGTCAGCGGCCCAGGCCTCGGCGGCGGCGGGAAAAGCGGCCTCCCTTGTCTGTCGGGAGACAATCGCATTAGAGCCCACCATCTGCGCGGTGAACGAGACCCTCTGCCGGGGATGCGGCACGTGCGCTTCTCTCTGTGAATTCCACGCCCCTGAATTGATTGAAACGCCCTCCGGCGTATTCGTGGCCCGAATCAATGAAGCCCTGTGTAAAGGGTGTGGCACCTGCGCCGCTTGGTGTCCCACCGGGGCCATTACGGCCAAGCATTTCACCGACCGACAGATTGAGGCGATGCTGGAGACGATGTTGGCGGAGGGACAATAGAGTACATGTCATTGCGAGCCGAAGGCGTTGCGAGGGCGAACCTCGTGGCAATCTCAGGAGTTTCCTCGCTTTGCTCGGAACAAGGCTTCGTCGCCCCTCGATGTGACTCGGGGCTCCTCGCAATGACATTTTGAGGTCTCTTCGGAGAATACCAAATGGCCAAGAAAAAAGCAAAAACAGAAAAAAAAGAATTTGTTCCCAAAATTGTGGCCTTTGCTTGCAACTGGTGTTCTTATGCCGGTGCCGACAATGCCGGGGTGAACCGCATCCAGTATTCGCCCCACTTTCGGGTCATTCGGACGATGTGCTCGGGGCGGGTGAAGCCGGCTTTCATCCTGAGGGCCTTCGAGATGGGAGCCGACGGCGTTTTGGTCTCGGGATGCCACTTCGGTGACTGCCATTACATTTTTGGCAACTACCGAGCTGTGGAGCAGTTTGAGAGGGCGAAACAACTGATCCATCTTTTAGGCTTAGAGGAGGACCGGCTCCGCCTGGAGTGGGTGTCGGCTGCTGAAGGGGTCAGGTGGGCCGAGCTCATCAACGAGTTTGTGGACCGGATCACACAGCTCGGACCGAGCCCCCTGTCCGAGAATGGAAGAAAATCATGATCGACGTAGAAGCGATTGTCAAAGCGACACGGGTCAACAACTGCTTAGAGTGCGGCAAGTGTACTGCAAACTGTCCCATCTCCAGATTCAGTGATTCCTATTCACCCCGTCTCAATGTGGGTCAGTTCATTCAAGGTTACGCCGATCAACTGATCAAAGATGACCGCCTGTGGGCCTGCCTCACCTGCGGCATGTGCAACGTCCGCTGTCCCTCGGATGTAAAATATACTGAGTTCATGAAGCAGATGCGCTTCGAAGCCTTTCAGGACGGGAGAGAGGCCACCTGTTCCCACGGCGGCGCCATTCAATCGCTGATGAGGATCATGACCTCGCCCAGTCTGAATCAAAATAGACTGGAGTGGGTGCCGAAAGAATTGAAGTTTGCTGAGAAAGGGGAACTGGTCTATTTTGTGGGGTGCTTACCCTATTTCGACGCTCTCTTCACCGAACTTGAGGTTCATACTTTGGATACGGCCAAAGGCGTCCTCACAATTCTCAATCACCTCAATACAACGCCTGTTCTATTGAAAAACGAACGATGTTGCGGCCACGACCTACTGTGGTCGGGCGATATTGAAAATTTCAAAAAGTTGGCCAAGCACAATCTGGCCGAGATAAAGGGGGCCGGAGCCAAGAAGGTGCTCTTCTCCTGTGCCGAAGGGTATCGAACGTTCAAGCTCGACTACCCCCAGTATTTTGGCCAGCTCGATTTTGAAGTGATCCACATCTCGGAATTCGTGGCTGAACAGATCTCCTCGAACGGATTGAAGTTTGGCCAGCTCAATCGCACGGTTACCTACCAGGATCCCTGCCGTTTGGGGCGGCACATGAACGTGTACGACCCGCCGAGAGAGATTATGGCTCATATACCAGGGCTGGAGTTGGTGGAGATGGCCAAGAACCGGAATACGGCGGTCTGCTGCGGGACGAGCGCCTGGATGAATTGCGACATTACCTCGAAGCAGATTCAAACATATCGCCTGAAGAGCGCAAAGTCAACGGGGGCAGATCTGTTCGTCACAAGCTGCCCCAAATGTTATATCCATTTCAAGTGCGCACAAAAGGATGAGAAGATCGGCGATCAAATCGATATTGAGATTCAGGATTTAGCTACTTTGGCTGCATTAGCATTATAACACGGTTGGATTGGCGAGATTAAGGCAATTACACCAACTTTTAAGGAGAATTCACATATGAAAAGATTTCAAGCGATAATAGATATTCCAGTTGATGTTTACGCCGCTCTCTCCGCCAATGGGTACGTTGGCGAAAAACTCGCGAAAGAATTTAATCACATTTAGCCGCGGGCCTGTTTCGAAAGAAGCTATTAAGCCTGGGGAAGGCATCCGGGCTTGCGGATATGGGAATGTGGGAATTTATAAAGTTTTTAGGGGAGCTGGACATCCCAGTTTTAGATTATGATGATGAAGAGATCGAGAAGGAGATAGACGCTGCGGAATGGTTAACCAGAGAGATTTCGACAAACTCTGGTGGGGCACGTCCGATTCTGTGAGGGTTATTAACAACCAAAGGAGGGCGAAAGATGTCTACCCAACAGATCATGTTAGAAAAAATTAGAAGAGAGGCACAGACACTTACGCATGAGGAGCAGTTGAGATTAGTAGAAAAGCTTATCCATCAGTTAAGAGAGACAGTGTCTACTGATGGAAAATCGCTTGATTTAAGTAATCTCTATGGACTTGGAAAAGGACTATGGAAAGGAGAAGATGCTCAGGAGTACGTTAATGGATTAAGAGAGGATAGGATATGAGCTTATTAGGTGAACTCAGGCAAATTAACACTATCTTTATAGACACAGCACCTATTATCTATTACATTGAAGCCCATCCTAAGTTTGGACCCCTGGCTAAAGAAGTTGTTGATACCTTCCAAACTGGGAGGTTGAGCGCTTTTTCTTCTGTTATAACTCCTACTGAAGTTTTGCCTAAACCAATTCAGGTAGGAAAGGAAGAATTGGCAAGTAGATTTGCAGAATTCTTGAGAAAGGGAAAGAATCTCAGTCTTATAGAGATTTCGGCAGATATGGCAGAGAAAGCTGGGCGGATGAGGGGACAATATCCTCATCTTAAAGCTTTAGATGCTATCCAGATCGCTGTAGCCATTGATGTAGGAGTTGATGCTTTTCTTACAAATGATAATAGTCTTAAACAGATAAAAGAGATGAAGATTTTGGTTTTAAGTGATTATTTAATAAACGAAAAGGATTCTTATGATACTTAAGGAGGGATAAATGCCATGAGTAGTGTCAAAGAAGAAGCAAAGAGATTGATCGACAAATTACCTCAACAGACCACGTGGGATGATATTATGTACGAATCCCGCTAAAGGCGGGACTTCACAAATACCGATAGCGTTATCTGAAATCGCTGTCTCTGATAAAATTATTTAGAGGGTGAGAAAATGGAGCGATTGAAACTTTCAGGTCAGGCTAAAGAGACGGTAAAGAGATTAATTGGTTCTAAAGATTCAGAGAGAGTAGGTCACATTGCTGCGGTGGATCCCCAAACGGGTGAGGTCTTTTATGGCAAGAATGTCGTAGAGGCAGCAAAAGAAGGGCGAAGGGGGAAAAATGATCCTAAGGCAGTATTTTTCTTTGTTAAAGTAGGTTATCCATCAGTTCATGTTCTTAAAAGCATCAATTTACGGGGATATATTGATCAGGACTATTTTCCTAAAGTAAAAGGCTATATCTATACTAGAAACTTACATCTCGGATCTTCAATTCCTTATGATGTACAATCTTTTGATCTTATAGCAGATACTGGCTTTTCAGGTTCTGTTGTATTAGATACAAAGGTCATACAATCTATTGAGAGAGATTATCTTGGTGAAGATATAGTAACCCTTGCCGGAGGGGTGGATTATCCGGTAAGTGTCTATCTTGGTGATATTATAGTTAATACCTTAAAATTAAATGAAGTAGAGATTACAGAGATGAAAGGAGAATATCTTATAGGTATAGCTCTTATGAGATCTATATGCAAAAGAGCAATATTTGCTTTTGATAATGATGAAATTCTTTTTGAAGATTGAAACGGTAGATTTGCGACAGCAGAAATACCTATACCGATAGGCGAAACAGATATGCCCGCTAAAATCTAAAAATGAAAGAACCCAGTTATTACACGGTGACCTGGGATGAACTACCTGATGGTGATCGCCGCTACTTCTACGAAGTTCAAGCGCGTCATGGTTGGATAGTGCGCTACGTCAAGGAAGTGGACGCCTCAGAGTGAACGATAAGGTTCTACCAAGAGATCTACGATGGGAAGGACCAATTGGTGGAAATTCATGAGAAGTATCCAATGAACAAGGGGCACAGCAGAGTTCAGGGAGGTAAGTGTTGAAGATTCCTCGTCAAAAGGTTGCTCAGAAGCTCATTGATTACCTCCATCATCGTATCACATTGACGGATTTGGTGGATTGGGGGGCGTCGGCGATGATGGAGGCAGATTTCGAAGAGCAGGACTTTGAAACCCTGCGGGAGATCGTTAGCCGTGTGGGCCTGGCGGATGTGAGGGCATTTGGGATGACCTGGGAAGATTGCGAAGATTTTCTGTCACAGTTGGGCTACCGACTGAGTATAACGGTTTTAAAGACCCCAGCGATGGCCTATTCAAGGAGAGAGATGATGAGTGCGCCGAGAAGCTCAGACTGTCCAGCCAGTGAAAGTCTGGCCTGGGGA
>JBHIER010000016.1:0-16759 GCA_046760705.1 bacterium | reverse complement strand
TATCACCGGATTTATTGTCGGCAAGCAGTACGAGCACGGCGGCATTGCTAAAGATGGGGCCAAAATGGTCCACGCCGTGGCCACAGCACAAGTGCCTCGATTCACGGTCATTTTCGGTGGTTCATACGGGGCCGGAAACTACGCCATGTGCGGACGTGGATATTTTCCAAGAATACTCTGGATGTGGCCCAACGCCCGCATATCGGTCATGGGCGGCGAACAGGCGGCCAATGTTCTCCTCACCGTCAAGCTGGCTCAGCTTCAGGCCGACGGCAAGACTATGACCGAAGAAGAACAGGAGAAGTTTAAGGAACCGATTCTCAAGAAATACGAAGAGGAGGGCAGCCCCTATTTCAGTACGGCGAGACTGTGGGACGATGGCATCATCGACCCCCTGGATACTCGAACGTGTTTGGGGCTGGGGATCTCCATGGCCTTGAACGCACCCATTCCTGATCACCAATTTGGCGTGTTTCGAATGTAGAATCGCATGACTTTGAATCCAGGCGGCAAACGAAATTGCTGAGCTAGTGATGACTGACAAAACTAAATATGAGACGGTTCAATATCTCGTCGAAGAAAATGGGGTAGCGAGAGTTACCTTCGATCGTCCCGAGATTCGCAACGCGTTCAATGACGTGATGATTGCTGAATTGCTTGAGATTTTCAGTGACATCGCTGGTCGAGAGGACATTAGGGTGGTAGTCCTTACAGGGAGCGGAACTTGCTACTGTTCCGGAGCCGATTTGCACTGGATGAAGAGGGTAAAGGGATATACCTATGAGGAGAATCTGGAGGACACGCTGAGGCTGGCAGAGTTGATGTACAGCATCTACTCTTCACCGAAGCCGACCATCGCTCGGGTCAACGGCCCGGCCATCGGAGGGGGGACGGGATTTGTGGCGGTGTGCGACCTAGCTATTGCCGCAGACACGACGGTCTTTAGCTTCAGCGAAGTCAAGATCGGTGTTGTCCCAGCTTGTATCTCCCCCTATGTCTTGCGCCGGGTTGGCGAAAGCGCCTGTCGTGAGTTTTTTCTTACCGGCGAACGGCTCACTGCAAAGAAAGCTTTGGAATCAGGACTGGTCAACGAGGTTGTTCCTGCGGAGCAATTGGACGAAGCGGTCAACGTGAAGGTTAAACAGCTTCTCTCCAGTGGTCCTTATGCCCTCAATATCTGCAAGCAATTGTTACAGAAAGTCCCTCTCATTGATTTTGAAGAGGCAAAAACGTACACGGCCCACGTGCTGGCAGAATTGAGGGAGGGGGAGGAGGCTCAGGAGGGTATGGCCGCTTTTTTTGAGAAGAGAAGGCCCAGGTGGTCGTTGGGAGAATAGAATATGGGGGTACTTATCAAAGAACTTGAGATAATCGGAGATAAGGGACGCAGTAAGGCTAAGACTCTGTTTGATAGTGGAGCCTCAGATTCGGTGATCAGAAAAGATGTAGCTCAGAAAGTTGCTTCCTTTTTAAGACTCTCCGAGCCAGTGGATTTCGTCCTCGGTGATGGGAAAATCACCATGACATCGCAGTATTTCACGGGCATCAGTTTTGTTTTAAAAGAGTGCACCTTTCCAGCGCAGAGGGTGCTGATTGTCGATGAACTTGAAGACGAATTTATCCTGGGTGTCGATGCCTTTCAAAGGTGGAAATTCAGACTCGACTTCGAACACGAAGATGTGATCTTCGACAAAAGCGTCCTGGGAATGAGACTTGTGTAGTCTTAATGGTTTGAATTTTTCTCTGAAAGGAGAATTGAGTGGAGAAGGCTAAGTTGAGTAAAAAGGGAGTAGCTTCCATGAAGTGTCCGAGTTGTCAGACCGGTTTAAAGCGCCTGGATTTTAAAGGTATTGTTCTGGACCATTGCGAACAGTGTGACGGACATCAATTATGCGGATTATTCCGATGTCCCGATTGATAATTGTCCCAGGTGTCAAGGAGTTTGGCTGGACAAAGGGGAGTTTCAGAAGATTGTTTCCTACCTGGAGGAACTGACGAAAGAGACTTCACTGTCTTCGTACTTGAGAGCCTTTGAGGAAGAAGCCAAACAGCTCTTCATCGGCAAGAAAGGGTTTTTCGCCGAAGCCAAAGACCTTTTGACGGTTTCAAAACTCCTGCTGTACCGCATTATCGAAACCATCCCACCAATTGCAGGGTAATAGGTTTCTTGATTGGAGCTAAGATGAGTGGAGGTTAGAACATGATTAAAACCTTAACCCTCGAAGGACCTTGTAAAGATGGGAAGATGGAACCCCTTGAGAAACTTCCGAAAGGTGATAAGGGTGAAAGGGAAAAAGAGAGAAGGGGATTAGAAAGGTAAACCAACAATTTGATGAATCTTGAAAAGGTTGGAGAATGATAAAGAAACTCTTGATTGCCAATCGTGGTGAGATTGCGGTCCGGATTATGCGGGGATGTCGGGAGTTAGGGATTCCGACGGTTGCAGTTTATTCCGAGGTGGACCGGGAGTCGCTGCACGTCCAGGCGGCCGACGAGGCGGTCTGTATCGGGCCGCCGGCACCACTTCAAAGTTACCTCAGCATAGATGCAATTATAGATACGGCTAAGGCTACAGGAGCCGATGCCATACACCCGGGTTACGGTTTCCTGGCAGAAAACCATCTCTTTGCCCAGTGGTGTGAGGAGGAGGGAATTGTTTTTATCGGTCCGGACTCAAAGGCATTGAAGTTGGTGGGTGATAAGGTAGCTTCCCGGGAGACTATGACCAAAGCGGAAGTACCCATCATTCCGGGCATGATGCACAAGGGCGGGAGGACCGAGGATTTTATGGCCGAGGCCGACCGGATCGGTTATCCTGTTTTGATCAAAGCCTCATTAGGAGGTGGGGGGAAGGGGATGCGGGTGGTGAGATCGAAGGATGAGCTGAAAGAGGCTGTTGAGGCCGGGATGAGAGAGGCCAAATCGGCCTTCGGAGACGAGTCGGTCTATATCGAGAAATATATTGAAGAGCCACGCCATGTGGAGTTTCAAATCTTGGCGGACAAACACGGCCACGCCATCCACCTCTTTGAGCGGGAGTGCTCGATCCAGCGCCGCCACCAGAAGATTGTGGAGGAGACGCCTTCGACAGCTCTGAGCGAAGAGCTGAGAGCTGAGATGGGTGAGATCGCCCTCAAAGTAGTGAAAGCTTCGGGGTACACCAATGCCGGGACGGTGGAATTCCTTCTTGACAAGGACGGCAACTTCTACTTCTTGGAAGTGAACGCCCGGCTCCAGGTCGAACATCCGATCACCGAATTGGTGACGGGTGTTGACCTCGTCCATCAGCAGATCCGCATCGCCTCTGGAGAGAAGTTGCCCTTACGCCAGGAAGATCTGAAGCAGCGAGGTCATGCCATCGAATGCCGAATCTATGCTGAAGATCCTGAAAATAACTTTCTTCCCTCGCCGGGCAAAATCCTATTCATGCAGGAGCCCGGTGGACCGGGGGTGCGACACGACTGCGGCGTCTATTCCGGGTGGGCGGTGCCGGTTCATTATGATCCCATCCTCTCCAAGTTGATCGTCTGGGGGGAGAACAGAGAGATCGCCCGTCAACGAATGATATCGGCCCTCTCAGAGTTGACGATTCTGGGTATTCAGACGACCGTTGGGTTTCTGAGGGACGTCGTGGCCCATCCAGAATTTGGCGCCGGTCGGACATATACGAGTTTTATTGAGAAAAATATGACTGTTTGGAAGGAGGGAGGGGAAAGGGAGTGTCTTGATGTTGCCTTAGCAGCAGCGGCCATTACGTCTCTGGAGAACAAGTCCCGTCCGAAGGGAACAGTCCAGTTGAGAGAAGAGGCGCTCACACCATGGCAGACGGTGGGGAAGTGGGAGATCGCTTCGAGTTAATGGAGATTGAATGGAGTACGAATTTCGACTCTCGGGAGAGATATACAAAATAAAGATAGATTTTGAAAACGGAATATACCGGGTGGATGTTGGTAGCGGTTCTGTCGATGTTGACGCTCGCCCCATATCAGAGAACTGCCTGTCCCTCATCGTGGGTGGTCGATCGTACAAGGTATTGATCGCAACCAATGAGAAAAAGAGTTACGTTCACATCAATGGACATCACTTCTGCCTCGAAGAGGCTGAGGAGGTCGCAAGAACTGGATACGCCAGAGGAGGAGGAATAGCCACAGGTGAGCAGTCGGTTTCCGCGCCGATGCCGGGGACCGTGGTGACGGTCCAAGTGAAAGAAGGCGACGAGGTCGAAAAGAACCAGAGTTTGGTCATAGTTGAGTCGATGAAGATGGAAAATGCATTGCGATCCCCTATAAAGGGATGTGTGAAAAGGATTCATTTTGGGGATGGTGACCTGGTGGATGCAGGCGTGCCCATTGTTGAACTTGCCCCTCTGGAGGGAGCCCGCTGAGATAAATTGGAGACCGCATGGAACTGACTCAGGAGGAGAAAAAGTTTCAACGACGGATGCGGGAATTTGCCAGGGAGGTTATTGAGCCGAAGGCCGACGAGATCGATCGGACCGGAGCGTTTCCGTGGGATACGGTGAGGCAAATGGCCAAGTTCGGCATCATGGGCATCAATTTCGCGAAAGAATACGGTGGTGCGGGAATGAACACCGTGTGCTACACCATCGCCGTAGAAGAGATCTCGCGCGTTTGCGGTTCGACAGGGATCACATATGCTGCCCATATCTCTCTGGGATCTTTCCCTATTTATGCCTTTGGGACTGAGGAGCAGAAGAGGAAATATCTCGTACCTCTGGCCAAGGGGGAGCAGGTAGGAGCCTTCGGGCTCACAGAGCCGAATGCCGGTTCTGATGCAGCCGGCACTCAGACCACGGCGGTTTTGGACGGCGATGAATATGTCGTCAACGGGACCAAGTGTTTCATCACCAACGCCAGTGTGGCCCAGACGGTGGTCTTCACGGCCATGACGAACAAGAGCAAAGGGACCAAAGGTATCAGTTCCTTCGTAGTGGAGAAGGGGACGCCAGGGTTCTCGGTGGGCAAAAAGGAGAACAAATTGGGGCTGCGGGGATCGGATACGGCGGAGCTCATCTTCGAAAACTGTCGAATCCCTAAAGGGAACCTCCTGGGTGAAGAGGGGGAAGGGTTCAAACAGTTCATGATCACTCTGGACGGCGGACGGATCAGTATTGGAGCCATGGCCCTGGGCATCGCTCAGGGAGCACTTGATGCCAGTATTCGGTGGGCAAAAGAGCGAGTTCAGTTCGGACAGCCGCTGGCCAATTTTCAGGCCATCCAGTGGATGATTGCTGATATGGCTACGGAGATTGAGGCGGCGCGCAATCTGGTCTATTACGCCTCTCGGATGAAAGATTCTGGAAAGAGGTTCACCAAAGAGGCAGCCATGTGCAAACTGTTCGCCGCAGAGGTAGCTATGCGGGCCACGATACAGGCGGTACAGATCCATGGTGGGCGGGGTTATATGAGGGAATACCCGGTGCAGCGATACCTTCGAGATGCAAAGCTGACGGAGATTGGGGAGGGGACGTCGGAGATTCAAAGGTTGGTCATCGCCAGACAGTTACTTCGGGGATGAGGTCATGAAACTCGGACAGTTTAACATTCATCTATTGAGTGACGGAAGATTCCGGTTGGACGGGGGGTCGATGTTTGGGGTTGTCCCAAAGGTCTTATGGCAGAGGACCGATCCTCCCGATGAAAAGAATCGTATTCTCATGGGTCTGAACTCCCTGCTGGTCCGTACGGGGGAGAGAAACGTGCTCATTGAGACAGGCATCGGTGGCCGACTCGATCCAAAAGTGAAGGGCATCTACGGGGTGGAGCAACCGAGGACCCTGATGGAGCGATTGGACGGTCTGGGCTTGAGGGTAGAGGAGATCGATACGGTCATCTGCAGCCACCTCCATTTCGATCACGTCGGCTGGAATACGGTGGAAGATGGCAGTGGCGGATTTATTCCCACCTTTCCCAAGGCGACCTACGTGCTTCAACGCGCCGAATGGGAGGCAGCGCTCCACCCCAACATCCGCACCGAGATAAACTATTCGAAGGAGCATTTCCTCCCATTAAAGGAGCACGGAGTCTTGCGGCTGGTCGAAGGTGAAGAGGAAGTGACCGAGGGTATCCGGGTCATCCGTGCTGGTGGTCACACCGACGGCCATCAGGTGGTGAAGATCGAATCAGATGGAAAGACAGCCCTCTTTCTGGCAGACCTAGTCCCCCTGACCTCTCACATCAGGATTCCGTACGTGATGAGCTACGATCTGTATCCGATGGAAACGATACGGGCCAAGGAGAGGTTGTTGAAGCAAGCGCTCGAGGAGGACTGGTTGTTGGTCTTCGTCCATGCCCCGGTGGTCGGCATGGGGCATCTTAGGGAGAGAGAAGGAAAGTGGCTTGTAGAGATGGTCGAAAGGGTGAAGTATGAATAAGAAATCCAAAATCCAAAATCCAAAACGAGGAGGGGATATGGAGAGACGCGATGTTGTCATTACCAGTTGTTGTCGGACAGCCAGCGGGCGGTTTTTGGGCGGCCTTTCGTCGTTATTGCCTCAAGATCTGGGTGGTGTTGTAATCAAAGAGGCAGTTAAACGATCTGGTATTGAGCCTGAGCAGGTTGATGAGGTGTTCATGGGCAATGTGGTTCAGGCTGGATTAGGACAGTCTCCGGCCAGACAGGCGGCCTTGAAGGGTGGACTTCCGGCCGAGGTCCCTGCAACCACGGTCAACAAGGTGTGTGGCTCGGGCCTGAAGGCCATCGTATTCGGTGCCCAGGCGATTAAACTTGAGGAGGCCGACGTTGTCGTTGCCGGGGGCATGGAGTCGATGAGCCAGTGTCCATATGTGGTCAAGAAAATCCGGGATGGGGTGAAATTCGGCCATCAAAAATTGATCGATGCCCTCATCTACGATGGTTTGTGGTGTGCCTTTGAGAACGTGCATATGGGGAATTTAGCAGAGTATACGGCTCAGAAGGTGGGCTTGAAGAGAGAGGAACTGGACGAGTACGCTTACAACAGCCAGATGAAGGCAGTCAAAGCAATGAGCGCGGGGAAGTTTAAAGAAGAAATCGTTCCTGTGGAAATTCCTCAGCGCAAGGGCGATCCAATTGTCATCGACACCGATGAGACACCTCGGGCGGATACGACACTGGAGAAACTGTCAAAGCTCCCCCCGGCGTTTCAACGAGACGGTCTGGTCACGGCCGGTAATTCTCCTGGCTTGAACGATGGTGCCTCTGCCGTTGTCGTCATGGCTGCGGATAAAGCTGAAGAGTTGGATGTAAAGCCTTTGGCTAAAATCACGGGGTATACATCCGGGTTTCAAGAGCCGAAGGACGTCTTCTTTGCCCCGATTGTTGCCGTGGGGAAGTTGATGGAAAGGCTGGGTGTGGACATCAACTACTTCGATTTGATCGAGGCCAATGAAGCTTTTGCCGCGCAGTGTCTGGCCGATGGTAAAGGACTCGATTGGGACTGGGATCGGGTGAATGTTCATGGTGGGGCCATCGCTCTGGGCCACCCCATAGGGGCAAGCGGGGCGCGAGTGGTGACGACATTGATCTATGCGTTGAAGGATAGGGGTTTGAAGACAGGTCTGGCAACTCTCTGTCTGGGTGGAGGAGGGGCTGTGGCCATGAGTTTGGAGATAGTCTAAGCATAAGGAGTGCCTGTCCTAAAATGCCTGTTTTCCTGTCATCCGGAACCTGTTTCGGAATCTCCTCATTTGGAGATTACTGCATTCGCAGGAATGACAAGGGGAACGGAGATTCCCGCCAAGTTTGTACCCGTCATGGTTTAAACGGGTGAACATGCGGGAGTGACAGGTACGGACAGACACTAAGTAGGAAAGGCTCTCTGTGGTCTGTCACAGTTGGGGTGGACGAAAGCACGCCGTCCCGGTCAAGATCAAAAAAGGGTCAATGTTGATCTCCCTGTGGGATGATCAAGTCCCTGGACAAAGAGGCCAAACGACTCTGTGTTACTCGACAATCCATTATCAAGATTTGGATCGCCGAAAGACTCGAAAAAGCTCGTGCCTGAGAAATTATTCGAGCCACCGGATTCACAAGCGAAGAAATCCAAAAGAGCTCGTCGGAACTCTGCGTGAGTAGGTCGGTGATGCTCGTTTAACAGTGAGGAAACACGCCCTGAACCAATATCGCTTCAGGGCAAGGATCGAAGCTGGATGCCGAAGACTGGAAGCTGCAAAGAACTCAAGACGTGCCCCGTTAGATGCGAAGTTATCTCCCGGGGCGAGCCCTCAACCAGTATCGGTTCGGGGTAACACAATTTACGAAATGGACCACTTAGCAAGAAGGGAGATGTTATGGCAAGAGTAAGAGCCAATGTTGTTATGGCCGGACGCAATTGTTGGACGCTCTTCGATACAGGGGCAAGGAATACTTATGTAGTGCAAGATGTAGCTTCTTTTTTGCCATCGATTGAATTAGATAGGCCACAACCGGTAGCTCTTGGAGGGCGGACATATCAAGTGGTGCGAGGGTGCCATTTAACTTGTCTTGTTGAAGGACTTCCGGTGTGGACACATGCTCGTATTCTTGAAGAGATAGGAACGGATGAGGAGGGAAAAAGGATTGAGATTTTGATTGGAGCATTGACAATGCAAGAGTGGGGAATAAGGCCTATCCCTGATGAGGAAAGATTGGATATGAGCCACTATCCAAAAGAATTTATTGAGTTTGCAGCGTTTTCATAGGGTATTTGACATTTTTAACTCTGCTGGGCACAAAGGATGCATTCCAATTTGCTGAAAGAATACAATAAGATAGTTGAACTGTTCACTCAATCGGTCAAGGAGAGACTGAAAGGAAGGATAACGTCTTTGGCCATTTATGGCTCCGTAGCCAGGGGAAAGATCAAGCCGGGCAGCGACATTGATTCCCTCCTCATCGGGGAGGGTTTGCCTGAGAACTACCATGAAAGGGTGGATTTGATCTTGCCTATTCTGGACGAGATTGAAAGGAGTGCTCCGTACCTGAAGGCTTCGGCCGGTAGGGTGCCGGTTGATATCCAATTTATAATCCTTTCCAAGGAGGAAGCGAAACAGACACGCCCAGTATTCATCGATATGGTCGAGGACGTCAAGATTATGTTCGATGACGGATTTCTGAAGGAGAAACTCGATCAGATCAGAATAAGGATGGCAGAGCTGGGATCGAAAAGGGTGTACTTGGAGGACGGAAGTTGGTACTGGGATTTGAAGCCCGATCTGGTGCCGGGGGAGGTGTTTGAGATTTGACCAACTCCGGGATAGCCAAGAGTTTCGTCGAAGACGCCAAATTGTCGCTGAGGGAAGGTGAACAGGCTTTCAAAGACGGATTCTATCATCGGACTGTCCGGAGATGTCAAGAGTGCGTTGAGTTGTCGTTAAAGGGATTACTGCGGTATTTTGGGATTGAATATCCCAAAGTTCATGATGTGGGAAGCGTTGTGGCATCAGTTTTGAAGGAAAAGACCGACACTGAGGAAACACAGATTACTAAATTGATGGAGATAAGCAGTCGATTGGCTAAAGATAGAGAACCTTCTTTTTACGGTTCGGAGACGGGGGAACCGGCGGTTTCTATCTTTTCCGAAGCTTCTGCCGAACAGTCTATGGAGGAGGCAAGATATGTCCTTGAGTTTGTGAATGGGATGATCGGAGAACAGTGAGCAGTGTCTGTCCGGATCACGTCATTCCGGGGCCGGAATGACAGGTGCGGACAGACACTGAGTAGAATGGTAAGGTACAGCAACGTTTTCTGTTTTTCAATACAGAGGAGGTGATGGCATTTGAGTTTTGATTTGACGGAGGAGCAGCAGTTTATCAAGAAGACGGCCAGAGATTTCGCTGAGAACCAACTGAAACCGGGGGCAGCCGAGCGGGATGAGACGGAGGAGTTCCCGGCTGAGCAGGTCAAGAAGATGGGTGAACTGGGATTTATGGGCATAATGATCCCTGAGCAGTACGGTGGCGCAGGTATGGATGCGCTGAGCTACGTTATCGCTGTGGAGGAGATTTCGCGAGCCGACGCCTCGTGCGGGGTGATCATGTCGGTGAATAACTCCCTGGTCTGCCATCCAATTTTCAAATACGGCACTGAGGAACAGAAGAAGAGATATCTGGTCCCTCTGGCCAATGGAACCCATTTGGGGTCCTTCTCCCTGGCCGAGCCGAACGCTGGCTCCGATGCGGTCAGCCTGGAAACCACCGCGGTCCGGGACGGTGACCACTACATTTTGAATGGCACTAAGATCTTTGTCACCAGCGGGGGCAAGTCGGATACCGTAGTGGCCTTTGCTGTGACCGATAAGGAAAAGAAGCACAAGGGAATCAGTGCCTTCGTCGTCGAAAAGGGATGGGACGGCTTCGAAGTGGGTAAACGCGAGAACAAGCTCGGTATTCGATCCAGCGATACCAGTGAGCTGATCTTCAAGGACTGCAGGGTGCCCGAACAGAACCGATTGGGTGAAGAAGGGATGGGATTTAAGATCGCCTTAGACTCCCTCGACGGAGGAAGAGTAGGCATTGCCGCCCAGGCTGTAGGGATTGCCCAGGCGGCCCTGGATGAATCGATCGCCTATTCCAAGCAGCGCCAGCAGTTCGGCCAACCGATTTGCGAGTTTCAAGCCATTCAGTGGATGCTGGCCGATATGGATACGGAGATCAATGCCGCCAGGCTCTTGGTCCACCAGGCGGCCAGAGCCAAAGATAAAGGCGGGCGATATTCGAAAGAGGCGGCCATGGCCAAACGGTTTGCCTCTGAAGTGGCGATGAGGGCTACGAGCAAGGCTATTCAGATCCACGGCGGATATGGATATATGAAGGAGTATCCGGTGGAGCGCCTCTTCAGGGACGCGAAGATAACCGAGATCTATGAGGGCACCTCCGAGGTGCAGCGCATGGTGATCGCCGCCAGTCTCCTGAGGTGAGAAAGGGATTCCCCAATCGCTTAGGAAAGGAGGAGGCTCATGCCGTTTGAAAAGTCCGATAAGATCTGGATGAACGGAAAGTTCGTGGATTGGGATGATGCCAAGATTCACATTCTGTCCCACGTCATCCACTATGGGACAAGTCTCTTCGAGGGATTTCGATGTTACAAAACAAAAAGGGGCTCGGCTTGTTTTCGCCTGCAAGAGCACATCGATAGGTTGTTTGACTCATGCAAAATTTATCGAATTGAAATCCCTTTCACTAAGGAGAAGATATCCGAGGCTGTCTTGGAGACCATCCGGGTGAACAAGATGGAGGAGTGCTATATCAGGCCGATAGTTTACCGGGGTTACGGGGAGGTTGGAGTCAACCCTTTTGGCTGTCCAGTGGAAGTGGCTATCGCTGTCTGGGGATGGGGTCAGTACCTGGGTCCGGAGGCTGTGGAACAGGGCGTGGCTGTCAGGGTGGCCTCCTGGGCCCGCATGGCACCAAATACTTTCCCTGCCTTGGCCAAGTGCGGAGCAAATTACATGAACTCGCAACTGATCAAGATGGAGGCATTAAATGAGGGGTATACCGAGGGAATTGCCCTGGATGTGTATGGTTATGTGAGTGAAGGCAGCGGTGAGAACATCTTTGTCATAAACAACGGCGTGCTCTATACACCACCTTTGGGCGCGTCAATATTGCCCGGTATCACCAGAGATGCCGTCATTGTCCTGGCTCGAGATCTGGGATACGAAGTGCGCGAACAACTGATTCCCAGAGAGGGGCTCTACATTGCCGGTGAGGTCTTCTTCACCGGCAGCGCCGCTGAGATCACTCCTGTCAGTTCCATTGATAAGATCCCCATAGGCAGCGGTAAAAGGGGACCTATAACCAAAAAACTGCAAGAAACATTTTTTGCCATCACCTCTGGGGAAGAGGAAGACAAGTATGGCTGGTTGACCTATGTTTGAGGACCGGGTCCTGCCTGAGAAACCGCTCGATTTTTGAGAGGAGATTATGGGTTGGAAAGTTCTTCTGTCAACTTTTGTCGCCTTTCTCTTGGCTGAGTTTGGTGACAAAACCCAATTGGTGGCCATTTCGATGACTGCCAAGACCCAAAGGCCTGTGCTCGTCTTCCTGGGGGCAATGGTCGCCCTGGCGGTGGTGACGGCGATTGGAATTGCCTTTGGTCAGACGATCACAAAGATCGTGCCAGCCGGGTACGTTCACAAAGGTGCGGCTCTCTTTTTTATCGTCATTGGCATAGCAATGCTTTTTGGAAAGTTCTGAAAGAATCTTGATGAAGGAGGAAGACGTATGCTCCAGAAAGAGATCGTCATTGTCGGTGGGGCCAGGACGCCGATGGCCGAGTACGCAGGAACGCCAGGTGCCGGCAAGTTGAAGGATTTCAGTGCCTGTGAGTTGGGAGCAATTGCTGGCAAAGCGGCTCTGGAACGGGCGAGGGCGAAACCGGAATGGATCGACCATGTGGTGATGGGTCTGGCCAATCACGATGCTGTCGATGCCCTGTACGGGGCCAGGGACGTTTGTTTGAGGATCGAAGGCATGCCCATTGAAACCCCGGCTCTGACCGTCAATCGCATCTGCGGGTCTGGGGCTCAGGCCATTGTTAACGGAGCCCAGATGATTCTGCTGGATGAGGCCGATTTTGTTCTGGCCGGTGGCATGGAGTCGATGAGCCAGACGCCGTACGCTGTGCGCGGCATCCGTGGGACTCCTATCCGGTTTGGGCCGGGCGTGATGTTGGAAGATGTGCTCTTTCAATCCCTGAACCATCCGTTGATCGGCATGTTTATGGCCCAGACGGCCGAGAAGCTGGCCAGAAGATACGGTATCACTCGAGAAGACTCCGACCGGTTCGCCTACGAATCACAGATGAGGGCCAAGGTGGCTCTTGAAAAAAAGTTGTTTGAAGAGGAGAGGGTAGCGGTCGAGGTGGTGGATCGGAAAGGGAACGTGACGGTGGTGAACGAGGACGACCACTGTCGACCTGACACTACACTGGAGGCTCTGGCCAAGCTGCGCCCGGCCTTTGGCAGAGACGGCCTGGTCACAGCAGGCAATGCCAGTGGCATTGTCGATGGTGGAGCGGCGGTGGTTGTGACGACGATGGAGAAGGCTGAGGAGCACGGCCTGACACCCTTAGCCAGGCTGGTCTCCTGGGGGATTGCTGGGGTCGATCCGACCATCATGGGCATCGGACCGGCCCCGGCATCGAGGAAAGCGCTGGAGAAAGCGGGTTTGACGCAAGACGATATAGATCTCTGGGAGATTAACGAGGCCTTCGCCCCCCAGTACCTGGCCGTGGAGAAGGAGTTGGAGCTTGATCGGAGCAAGGTGAATGTCAACGGTGGAGCGATTGCCCTGGGACACCCCTTGGGGGCCACAGGCTGTATCCTCACCCTTAAGCTCATTATGGAGTTGCACAGACGAAAGGGGCGCTACGGCATCTCCACCATGTGCATCGGGGGCGGCCAAGGGATCGCCCTGCTTGTAGAAGCGTTGTAATACGCCCATAAAGGGCTAACACGCCCACAAGGGGCTACACTACTGATATAGGTGTGTAGTGTAGGGCTTTATGCCCGTAAATATGATGCTATTCATTGAACGAACTTGGAGGGTGGTGAGGTTATGCCTATATTTCAACAGGTAGGAGAGAAGGAGGTCACCCGCGCTATCGTGAGCGGGTTTTTGAAACAGTTCTCCGAGTATGCTGAGAGCGATGTGGTCATTGTGGGGGCAGGTCCCTGCGGCTTGATGGTGGGAAAAGAGTTGGCGGCTAAGGGCCATAAAGTTTTGATCGTAGAAAGAAACAACTATCTCGGTGGTGGCTTCTGGATCGGCGGCTATCTGATGAACAAAGTGACGGTGAGAGCGCCGGGTCAAGAGGTGCTGGATGAGCTGAGTGTGCCTTATGAAAAGGCGGTGGAAGGTCTCTACGTGGCCGATGGCCCTCACGCCTGCTCAAAGCTGATTGCAGCCGCCTGCGATGCGGGGGTTAAGTTCGCCAATATGACCATTTTCGATGATGTGGTGCTGCGGGAGGAGAATTGCGTCGGCGGCGTAGTCATCAATTGGACGCCCATTTCGGCTCTGCCCCGAGAGATCACTTGCGTGGATCCCGTGGCTTTGGAGTCCAAAATGGTGGTCGATGCTACTGGACACGACGCCTGTGTAGTCAAGAAACTGGAGGAACGGAATCTGGTTAAAACAGCCGGGTTCGGGGCCATGTGGGTGGAGCGATCAGAGGATCTGGTGGTGGAACACACAGGGGAGGTCCACCCCGGACTGGTCGTCTGCGGGATGGCGGTGACTACAACCTACGGACTGCCAAGGATGGGGCCCACCTTCGGGGCGATGCTGCTCTCCGGCAAAAGGGCGGCCGAGGTAGTGGCTGAAAAATTATAGGTGACAACTTCAAGGATCATTCAGAGGGAGTTCATCCTTCAGGATTTTATAGGTGAGGTTGGGTTAGAAACAAAATCCTGAAGGATGAAGTCCAATGTGTTAGATGAGAAGACCAAGGTGTGTCCGTCTCTACGACTTTCCAGGAGCAAAGACGCTCAGAGTTGAAGAATTGGCAGACTATCTGGGGGGAAAGCTGGACGGTGCTCAGATCGAGGTCAGGGATGAGTTCTTTGACTATCACCTGGCCGAAAGAGAGGGAATGATTGATTCGGTGGCGGAGAGGATAGCCCGGTGCAAAGTCCGGGACATTGAAAATCCAAAGGCCGCTTTCGAGCCAATACCAGGAGAGATCGACTACGAAAGGAGATGGCTTCAAAAACCGGCGTCCAAACCCATTGGCATCCTCTACGACGGGGTGAAGTTTCTGCAGATTCTTTGGGAGTTGATACCTGAGGCTGAGCGATGTCTCGAACACGTTCACATCGTTTTCACCAACCAGCTTCTGGGCACCTTTGATCGGAGCGACAAAAGGTATCACGCCAGGGTGAGCATGTATGGTTTCCCATCCATTATTTCCACAACCGGTGTAGTTGAGGGGCCGGCAAAGCCGAAGGAGTTTTATCTGCTCAAACAGCAGTACACGGCGATGGGTACGGAGCAGACAGCGCTTTTAAAACTGAAAGAGGAGTTCAAGGGCAAATTTATAGATTACGATGATGAGAGATTGACGGAGGTTCTCAAAGGTTATGTGATGCAAGCTTTAGTCTATCATTTGACTGGCCACCCCTTTTGTGATGACAAGAATTGCCGGCTCTATAACGCCCACTGGCAAGAGGACATGATCCACGCTCAATTAGATTCACCTTACGAGTTTTGTAAAAGACATGAGAACTTATTGAGGAGATTGAAGTAGTGTCCGAACCATTTCGAACAAGGGAGGTGTAGATGACCCAAGATAGTGTTTCAAAGCGGTTAGTATTCATCAGTCACGCTGGAACAGATACTTGGGTTGCGAAACAAATTCATTAGATCATGCTAATGAACTTTTGGTGCTTCTCACTCCATGGTCGCTTAATCGTGCTGGCAAATCTTAATAAGGAGGGATAGTCCATGGCCAGAAAATACGGTGTTTTTATCTCCTATTCTCTTAGAGACCGGACATGGGTACGTAGTCTATTCAAGGCTTTGCAGGATCGGGAGATTAGTGTCTGGTACGACGAAGATGAGGTTAGGCCAGGGGATTCACTGTTGGAATGCATTCATGAAGGTCTAAACAAAAGCCACGATATTATTTTTCTAATAGGTGCGGGTGCCTCGAAATCTAACTGGGCCGCTGCTGAACTGGGTGCAGCGTTGGCATTACATAAACCAATAATTCCCATTGTTCAGGAGGGGATTCCTCCAGAAGATATCCCCGGGCCTATTAGATTACGTCGCTACCTTTTGAAACAGGAACCATCTGTAACTGCCGTAGAGATTGTTCGAGCAATATCATCAGAGCGGCAGCTAAAGGAAGAACAGAAATAGGCCAGCGGCCAATAGTAAGGGTTTTCAAATTTTGCAGGAGTCATATATAATCTAACCAAAAGGAGGTAGATAATGGCTTTAGACTGGTTACCTCGAGATCGGGAGCTCAAAGACCACGATTTGTGGGGTGATGAGCTTTTTGGTACCGAACCGCCCTGCACTATGTTCGAGTTGAGGCCTGTTATGGACAGGGACGGAAATCCTGTCGAGAAATTGAATACGGCTTGGATTATACTTAACAATCCCAGGCAATATAACTCCTATACAACGGAGATGGTCAAAGGGGTCATCGCTGGTTTTCACCGAGCTTCCATGGACAGAAGTGTGGTGGCTGTTGTTTTCACCGCCGTGGGTGACAGGGCCTTCTGCACAGGCGGGAACACCAGGGAGTACGCTGAGTACTATACTAAAAAGCCTGAGGAATACGGTGCTTACATGGACCTGTTCAACGGCATGGTGGATGCCATTTTGATGTGTAAAAAGCCGGTCATCTGTCGGGTGAACGGGATGCGTGTGGCCGGTGGGCAAGAGATCGGCATGGCCTGCGACCTTTCAGTGGCGGCAGATACGGCCGTTTTCGGTCAAGCCGGCCCAATGCACGGGTCGGCTCCAGACGGCGGGTCGACCGACTTTCTGCCCGGGTACGTAGGTATTGAAGACGCTATGTGGAACTGCGTCTCCTGCGAGTTGTGGAGCGCTTACAAGATGAAGCGGCTGGGGCTGATAAGTAAAGTTGTTCCTGTTTTGAAGAAGGACGGCGAATTTATCAGGAATCCGGCTGTTGTCACCGATAAGTACGTTGAAGACGGCGAGGTTGTCTACGGAGAATTCGTGCCAGGTGAGGCGGGTAAACTGGCCAGGGTATTTCTGAAGACTGCCACCATCGATTTTGAGCTTCTGGACAAAGCTGTCAATGG
>JBHIER010000015.1:0-16864 GCA_046760705.1 bacterium | reverse complement strand
GAATTTCTTTTCCCTCAATACGCTCTTTCGCCTGGCAATTACATCTTGGTATGCAATATGGCCCCACAGTATATAATCGGAAACTTCCCATGCGATCTTTCACCTGATAAACCACAGATTATCGATATATACCCTCTCAAAATAGCTGATCTCGAGTCCTTTACTTTCTCCGTCGTTGCTGAAAATCCCTTCGCTCACTCTTCGTATTCCAATTTAGTCCATGTGCCAGGTGAGTCTATATCTGTAGATGTCAGCACTGAGATGGATTATGACTGGTGGGGATGCTTCGTTTTACCCGATACCGTTACAGTGGCCGCCGCCCGGGCATACGACGATGGAGTGGTATGGCATAACCTGGAAGAACTCTACGATTACACCCTTAATCCTGTTGATGGCTATAACCTTGTCATAGTCAGAATCGAGCCTCAGTATGTTCGGCTGACTTTAAGATACGAAGTTCCTGCTGCGTTAGGCACTTTAGTTGCTCGAAATGGTTCTGGGACCCAGGGCAGCAGCGGTAACATTGTGCCCATAGATTTGGACAATACTGTGGCGGGGGACATAGGTGCCCTTCAGTTTGACCTCCTCTTCAATACCAATGTGCTATCTGTGACCGATGTTACCAGAACCCCCAGGACTGATCCCAGCATGCAGATTTTCACTTGGGCTTCCATTGGCAATGGGATAAGGGTGTCGATGACTGGTGTAGGCACTGTGATAGCTCCTGGGACAGGGTCGGTAGTTGATGTCAGTTTTAGTGTGGCCGGCGATGCGCCAGATGGTTACTATCTCTTGGATTTAACTGACGTAATAGCGGCCGATCCTCAAGGCCACTATATCGACCTCTTGGCCGTGGATGGTACTTTTACAGTAGGAAAGGGTGACCCTAATGGCGACGGCGAGGTTAACATCCTTGACGTGGTTCTTGCGGTGAACATCATTCTAGGAACGTATCAGCCTACGCCAGAGGAGGAGTGGGCCGCCGACTGCAACGACGACGGAGAGATCAACATTCTGGACGTGGTCTGCATTGTCAATATCATCTTAGGCACACCGACAACGACTGCCAAGCCTGCGGCTTCCACAGCATCAGTTGATGCTTCAGCGGTCTGGGCTGATCAGTCCTTGGAGCTACCCATATTTGTCGATACCCAGGCGGATATTTCTGGGGCCCAGCTTAAGCTCAGTTACGACCCGGCCGTGTTGACCCCACAGGATCCTCAACTCACCGAGCGCAGCGCGAGGATGACGGTCGCCTCCAACGCTAAAGATGGCGAACTGACCATTGTGGTCTACAGCACCGAGGGTGAGGCTATCCCGGCTGGGACTGGACCCATCCTCACCGTGGCGTTTGCGGCGAAGAGCCCAGAGCGGAGAGCGGAGAGCGCACTGCGCTTTGAGGAGGTCGTCCTCGCTGGCGAGGGTTGTCAGGCCATTCCGGTTGAGATTCAGCCTATAAGCTTGAAGAGTAGGCTACTGCCTGAGACCTGGAGCCTGGAACAGAACTATCCCAACCCGTTCAACCCCACAACCCACATCCACTTCACCCTTCCCGTGAGTGGTGAGTGGGGATTGGTGAGCCGTCCCATCCACACCACCCTCAAAATCTATAACATCTTGGGGCAAGAGGTGCGGACGTTGGTGGATGAAACCACGGAAGCTGGATACTATTCCGTGGTCTGGGATGGGAGAGACAGCGATGGCAGACAGGCGGCCAGCGGGATCTATTTCTATCGGCTCTCGGCTGGTGATTTCACCGCCACCAAACGGATGGTGTTGATGAAGTAATTGGTGAGGTTTATTGGAAAAGGGCCGTCCCGGTTTTATCCAGGGCGGCCTTTTTCATTTACAGTGGAAATGGATTCGGCCGAGCGAGACCGTAGAACGGGCATCTTGCCCGTCTAAATGTAGGGTGCGACCTGCCTGGGCGTTGCACGCAGACAGGCGGCTTCCGGCGAGACGGATGACGGACTTGTCAGACATGATCACTTGGAAAGAAGGTCTTCGAGATAAATCCTGGCGAACTCGGATGGGGCAAGGATCGGAATTCCTCGAAATCTCTTGAAAGGGAAATGGCGAGTGTTTCCAGTTACAATGGAGTCAACCCCTCCTTCGACAGCACACTCTAATGGAAGCCCAATGCGTTCAGTTGGGAAGAGACGATGACATTGGTGTCATAGACAGCTTCAATCACTTCTGTTCCCTTTTCTCCCTGCGGTAGGCGTCTATCTCTCTGTCGACTTAGAAGGTACCGTGCGTTCTTGGTCTTAACTTCACTTACCAGATGGGAAAGACTTTTCCTGGCTTCTTCCATACCAATCATTTTTGCAGTGAGTTCAATGTCAGCCATTTCAGCCTCCTTGCAATTGCGTTGTATACCGCATCAGCCGGGGCCAAGTTGACCATGGGAAGGCTCAGACCCTCAAGAAGCTGGCGAGCGAAAGCGTGGGCGTCACCGAGGGCGTAGAAAACGCCAGAACGCAACTGGAGCTCGGAAGAAATACCTGCAAGGTCTGGTCGACAAGAAACCGAAGAAAAAGGTTATTGTCTCTGTTATACCGCTCTTTGTCAGGACTATGTTTGCCTGTTTGAAGGGGCAGCGGCCTTACCAGAAGGATGAGGGCTGTGAGCAGCAGATCGCTCATCTGGAGGCGATGCTGGCCAGACGGAGACGGGATCGGAAGAGAGGCCACAGAGTCCTTGAGGCCGCCCTCGATTGACAAGAGGTCAGGCTGTGAGCATGCAGGCGGGGCGACGAAGATTAACAATGGAGCGTCCACCCAGGTGGACCAGCTCCGATCTGGACATGATTCGCCCTGCCTGCCTTATGGCCGGATGAAGTAACTTTGGGCTCCGCTGAAACGGTGCGGAGAGCCCCGGATGCGCCAGTTTAGGTCATAAGGCATTACTAAAGGCAGGTTAGCCCGCCAAGCTCGCAAGGCAAGCCTCGATCCAGTCTGCGCTGCCAAGTTGACGTCGCTCTATGGGGCGCCGGCTTTCTCCCTTTACGGGGAAGGCGAACCTCTGACGGATGAACTCCTAAACCTGTGACGATCGAAGCCATTTGAACTTGGACATCGGACAGGAATAAACCCAGCCCCATAGGCCTTGGGAGATGCCTGCCTCGGGCACTCCAATGTTCCGGCGCCGCAGAATATGACGAAAATCGAAAAATGTGCTCAATGTGTACCCCTTTCTCAAAATTTATCTTGACAAAATTTGTCAGAATAATTATATTTCAGCTCGAAAAAAGGAGGCGGTCGTGAGACTGACAACAAAGGGAAGGTATGGTCTGCGGGCCATGTCCGAATTGGCCAAGGATTACGGAAAGGGGCCGGTGGCCATAAAGACCATTTCGGAGAGGCAACATCTCTCCACCCATTATCTGGAGCAGCTTCTGGCCAAACTCCGCAGAGGCGGTCTCATCGAGAGCGTTCGTGGGCCGGGCGGCGGATACGTTCTGGCCAAAAACCCAGCGGACATCAGTGTCGGGGACGTTGTCCGCACGCTGGAGGGCCCCATTGCCATGGCCAAGTGCATAGATGAATCACTGATGCAGAATGCGTGTGAACGGGTGGACGACTGTGTGGTCCGCCTCATGTGGAAGCGCATCAGCGCCAAGGTTGAGGAGGTTCTGGACGGCATCAGCCTCGAAGATCTAAGCCGAGAGGTGAAGACCCTGGAGTGCAGTCTGGATACGTGTTGAAGACCTGAATGGAGGGAGAACATATGAAACGAGTCTACTTAGATCATAATGCGACGACACCTCTGCACCCGGACGTGCTTGAGGAGATGGTGCCCTTTCTCAAGGGGAAATACGGCAACGCCTCCAGCATCCACGCCTTCGGCCGGGAGGCGAGGGTGGCCATCGATGAAGCCAGAGAGACTGTGGCCCATGGTTTAGGCGCGGATCCGGCTGAGATCTTCTTCACATCCGGAGGAACAGAGGCGGACAACCTGGCTGTCAAAGGGACAGCCTACTTTAACCGAAAGAGAGGCAACCACATCGTCACCTCGAAAATCGAGCACCACGCCGTGCTTCAACCCTGTCAGTTTCTGGAAAGGGAGGGTTTCGAGGTGACCTACGTCTCCTCAGACAGCTTCGGCATGGTCGACCCCGCTGAGGTAGGCAAGGCGATCACGGACAAAACCATACTGGTGACCATTATGCATGCCAACAATGAGGTTGGCACCCTGCAACCCATCAAGGAGATCGGCGCCATTTGCAGAGAGAAGGGGGTCACTTTTCACACCGACGCGGTCCAATCCTTCGGGAAGATGGCTATTGACGTGAACGAACTGAACGTCGATCTTCTCTCCCTTTCTGGCCACAAGCTGTACGGACCGAAAGGGACCGGTGCCCTCTATATTCGCAAGGGGAGACGGATCACTCCCTTGGTTCACGGCGGCCATCACGAGCGGGCCCGGCGGGCTGGCACGGAAAATGTGGCCGGAATCGTTGGGCTGGGCAAAGCCACCCAGATTGCCATGGATGCGATGGCAGCCGAGGCCAAAAAGTTGACCGAACTGCGCGACGCTCTCCACAACCGCCTGAGGGAGAAGATCGAGCACCTCCACTTGAACGGTCACCCTACGCAGCGGCTGCCGGGCACGCTCAACCTCTCCTTCGCCGGCATCGAGGGTGAGTCGATCGTCCTCAGCCTCGACCTGAAAGGGGTGGCAGTATCCAGCGGTTCGGCCTGCACCTCTGGCTCCCTTGAACCCTCTCATGTCCTTTCAGCTATGAGCATCTCACCGGAGCTGGCTCAGGGATCAATCCGGTTCAGCTTCGGTCGAGATAACACCATCGAGGATGTGGACTACGTGGTTGAAGTGCTGCCGGAGATCGTTCAGAGGCTGCGAGCTATGTCGCCTATGGAGGCAGCGCGAGGGGAGCCTCTGGCATCGAGCGCCAAACCTACCTTCTGATTGAGGAGCGGCCGGCGCGGGCTGGGCTGAGCTTCGGGGCCATACGGTGGACGCGGTCAAGGTCCTCGAGCGTATCATCGGCAAGCCCGTGGCCAAAAGGGGAGTGGCCGGAGAAGATTTCGTAATTACACTGAGATTGGAGGAGAGATGTATTCCCAAAAAGTGATGGACCATTTCATGAATCCGCGGAATGTGGGTGAGATCCCGGACGCTGATGGGGTGGGCAAGATCGGAAACCCTGTCTGCGGCGATGTGATGCAGCTTTCTATCAAGGTGGATAAGGGGAAGATCGTCGATGCTAAGTTTAAGACCTTCGGCTGCGGGGCAGCCATCGCCACCAGCAGTATGGTCACCGAACTGGTCAAGGGGAAGACCCTCGAGGAGGCCATGGAGGTGTCCAACAAAGCTGTGGCAGAGGCCCTCGACGGGTTGCCGCCGGTGAAGATGCATTGCTCCAATCTGGCCGCTGACGCATTGCACGCCGCCATCGAAGATTACCGCAAGAGGAGAGCATAGGTGACTTCTGAAGTCAACAAAGGGGCCACCGTGGTGGTGGCCATGAGCGGCGGTGTGGACAGCTCGCTGGCCGCAGTCCTGTTGAAGGAGAGAGGCTACGAGGTCATCGGAGTGACCATGCACCTCTGGGACTACGAATCGTACGGCGGCAACATCCACTATGAGAGCGCCTGCTGCTCGGTGGAGGCTATGAACGACGCCCGGGCGGTGTGCCAGGCGTGGAAGATCCCCCACTACGTCCTGGACCTCAGAGAGGAATTCGACAGGGAGGTGGTGGGAAATTTTGCCGCGGAATATCTTTCAGGTCGAACGCCCAACCCGTGCGTTGTCTGCAATCAGAAGATAAAATGGGAGGTGCTCTTCCGAAAGGCGAAACGATTGGGAGCATCATACCTGGCGACAGGCCATTACGCCCGAATTGAGCTCGATCCCAAAAAGAGGCGCTACCTGCTGAAGCGCGGCGTAGACGAGAACAGAGACCAGTCCTATTTTCTGTGGATATTGACGCAGAACCAACTGGAGCAGACCCTCTTCCCCATGGGCTCTCTGACGAAAGAGCAGACACGAACCATGGCCAGGGAACACTGCTTGAAGGTGGCTGAAAAGAGCGACAGCCAGGAGATCTGCTTCATCCCCGATAATAACTACAGGCGGTTTCTCAAAGATCTGATCGCACGGACCCGCGGGCAACAGAAGGGGACATCCTCTCCTCAACTGCGCGACGGACCGATCAAGGACCGATTCGGGAAGGTGATCGGCACCCACGGCGGCTATCCCTTCTACACTATCGGGCAGCGAAAGGGGTTAGGGATTGCGGCCGAGAGGCCGCTCTATGTGACACGCATTGATCCGGAGGAGAACGCAGTGTACGTCGGCCCGGATGAGGCTTTGTACGACCATTCCTTGACCGCAACACACCTCAATTGGATATCGATACCTCATCTCAAAGGGCCGCTCAGGTGTACGTCCAAGATCCGGCACCGCCACACCCCGGCCGAAGCGACATTGAGTGCCACCTCTGTCGACAGGATTCGCCTCCGTTTTGAGCAGCCACAGCGGGCCATCACCCCCGGACAATCTGTGGTCTTTTACGACGGTGAGGTCGTCATCGGTGGTGGGGTCATCGAGCCGGCGGCCGAAGGCGCCAAATGACGCGCATCACAAATAAAACTGCTCGTTGGACCGAATGAAGAAAAACCGGACAATCCCGACTTTTCTCATCTTCCTCTTTCTGCTCATTTGCGGAAACCCATTCACACTTTGGGCCTGGGAGGAGAGGACCGCCGATCATTTTGCCGTCCAGTATCATCAAAACAGTGCAAGTCTGGCCGCATCCGTCTTACGATCTTTGGAGAGGGCCTACCCCCGGGTCACTGCTGACATCGGACACACCTTGCATCGGCCTGTATATGTGTACATCGCCACCTCCGACCGGGAGTTTCAATCCCTGACTCGCGGAGCACTTCCAGATTGGGGGATCGGCTGCGCTTTTCCCGATTCGGGCCTCATCATTCTCAAAGCGGTGGCTGAGGTGGTCTCAAGAGCTGAGCTCGAGGAGGTTGCCGTCCACGAGCTCAGTCACGTCGTCCTGGGTCAGGCCCTCCAGGGCAAGAGAGTGCCGCGCTGGTTCGACGAAGGTCTGGCCATGTATCAGTCCCGGGAATGGAACATCGGACAGAGTTTGATCATGGCCAAGGCCGTCTTCACCCGCTCTGTCATCCCCCTGAGGAGTATCGACCGCGTCCTCCAGTTCCGCCGAGACAAAGCCCAGTTGGCTTACACCCAGAGTTTTTTAGCCATCTCCTACATCATCAATGAACACGGTCTAAATGCTTTCCAAAAGATCGTTCGAACCCTGGCGCAGACTGGGGACATGGACAGGACACTGCACAACGTAATTGGCCTCCACTACGGTGAATTCGAGGCCCATTGGTTCAAATACGTGCGCAGCAAATACGGCTGGATCTCCCTCTTCACCAACTCCTTTTATCTCTGGGTCGGTATTTCGGTGCTCTTCCTCCTCGCCTTCCTGGCCAAGCGCTACCGAACCAAAAGGACCATGGAGCGCTGGGAGACGGAGGACGAAGGATTCCATTTCGAGAACGAACAGGACTATTACGACTATTGAGAGGGCTTGGCAACTCCTCAGGAGTCTCCTACCTTTTTTGAGGAGATGCCCCGAATCAAGTTCGGAACATGACAGGAAACAGTTTCCTTACTTACAGATAAGATGTCTATTGCCATTGGGCCCTCGCCCTGTTAAATTGACATTGTTGAACAGGGCGAGTGACAACAGCATGACGGTAATTGAGTCAGTTTTCGTTCAGGCACTACATAAAGCCGACCACTCCATCTTGCGAGCAGCAAAACTACATCATCGTTACCTGAAAAGTTATGTTACATCACCCACCATCCCCTGCAACCTTATACCATTTGCCATACTTAACAAGCTTCCGAAATTTCCTCGAGCCCTATTTTACGCTTTTTAACTTTTGCCCTTGAAAAGCCTTCTCAACCCAGAATTTGCCCCGTCTGATGAACGCAGAGATTTTAGAATCTCCAGCGGAGTTAACACGTTTTCTCTCTCAGGCCTCGCTCTTAATGAATGGGCGAAAACCGTGCCAAGGCATTCTTATACACATTTTTCAGAATTCTCCTCCGAATTGAAGAAACGTTACAGCTTCTCATGAATTATTGGCTCAGATATATATATTCTACCAGCAGGAGGATGTAGGAAATTGCATGGCCAGGGAGGAAAAGCTTTGCAGCCCTTCCAAAGGAACATTTTCGCATTATCAGCGGTATAGAATCGACAGGGGAGCCGATGCTAAAATCCGCCATATTTGCAACGCAGATTTTGTCAGTAAGGTTCATTCACAAACTGCCCTTACACCCGAAGCCTTGATCGATTGTAATTTTCCTCACCATTGCTCTCGATATACTCAATCTCTTTGTTTGTCATATCAATAATGAATTGAGACTGTTTATAAAAATGTATAAACATCGCAGCGAGATTAACAGCCGCTTCAATTGCCCTCGGGTTTTTGAAAAGAACTGTAAAGAGCATTTTCCAATATAGCCAACCAGTTGTTCTATTAAATCCCACCTCACCGCAAAGTTTGAAAAATGCCTTCACAGTCTTCAACATTCTAACAATACCCCGTCTATATTTATTGACGGGTTTTAAATTAAGGCCAGCATAGATTACTCTGTTATAATAATGCTCTGGATCATATATATATTTTATGACATGGACAAAGTCTTTCAAAATACTTAGCCTGGGTCTAGCAGTTATAAAGTTTAAGCCACTGGTTGTTTGATCAATTTCAGTATTGCTTTTCCTAAGTGTTGTCCCATCCTCAAATAGCCTACCTTCCATTTTCAAGCGCCTTGTTAATTGTGTATTAGGCAATGCGTACAGCGTTCCAAGCATAGCCATGCAGATCCCCGAATCTTGGATACATCTAACCATGTTTTCCGCCACTTGGTCACTTTCATTATCGAAACCGATGATGAAGCCTGCATTAACAATCATACCGTAGGAATAAATCTTGCTTATAGCTTTTGCAATAGATACGTCCACATTTTGTTTCTTTTGCGTCAATTTTAGTATCTCATCTTCTGGTGACTCAATACCGATGAAAACAAATCTGAAATCCACATCCTTCATCATTTGTAGGAGATTCTCATCGGCTGCTAAATTAATCGAAGCCTCAGTCGTAAAATAAAAGGGATAATTGTGTGCTGCAGACCAGGCTCTGATAGCAGGCAGGACTTTTTTAACATTTTTGTTGTTTCCAATAAAATTGTCATCAACAAAATCGATATGACCCCTATAGCCCAGATCATAGAGAGTTTGGAGTTCTCCGGTGATTTGCTCAGGTGTTTTAGTTCGTGGTTTCCTGCCGTAAAGTTCAATAACATCACAAAACTCGCAATTATAGGGACAGCCACGGGAATACTGTATCCCAACCTGGATATAATCTTTAAATCGTATCAAATCAAACCTGGGGACCACTGCTTTAGTCATATTTGCCATTTCAACTGACTTGTATTCACCGCTCTTGCAGCCTTTTTCCAAATCTTGTATAAACATTGGAATAGTAATCTCCCCCTCACCATATACAAGGTAATCCGCGGACTGATACAAATTCGGTTGAGATGAGGGGTCGGGTCCACCAACAACAACTGGACAACCATTCTGGTGAGCTTTGTCTATTACAGAAAGCATACCGTGTTGCTGAGGCAGCATACCTCCTGTACAAACGATATCCGCCCACTCAAAGTGTTCATCCAGGAGAGGTTCAACATTTGCATCAACTAATTTAAACTCCCACTGTTGCGGTAACAACGCTGCTACTGTCATAAGACCCAAGGGCGCAGCCGGATATTTTGCTCCTACTATTTTACATACATCAACATAATTCCAAAAACTGAATGCCGAAAATTTTGACTGGACCATGAGACACTTGGTCCCTTTTCTCAATAAATGTTTCATGTAAATGTAAGAAAGTATGGGTCAGTTAGCGAAGAAGTCTGTGATCCATTCTTTAACTTCAAGAGTAAAACCATCCCCTTCAAGTTGCGATTCCATTTTCACCATAGAACCTGGTACCTTTGTAGAACTCCAGCGCTTCTTCACAATAACACCTTCTGGCAGTCTCTTCCTTGTTACGGTTACCAAACAGGGCAGTTCCTTTTGATCTACCTTCACCTTCTTGAGAAAAAGGGTGGTATTGTACGTTTTCCCTTGGAAAGAAATTTCAACATTCTTTTCTAAAACCTTAAGGACAGGATTTTCTGGAAAAGGAACCTTGTCCTCTGGCTTGACCCCTGATTCACGTTCAGGACCGAAGGGGAAAATGTCATGGGGTCACTGACCGAGGGCACGGGTTCCGGCTAAAGCATCTGTCGCTGTAGAGGAAGATCAATTTTCTCATTTTTGTGGTCTCCTGTTCGTTATTCAGAAACCCATTCGAAACCGGGCTGAAAACTCTCTACCATGTCCATCTTGTTCTTCACAGGAGGTCGAGCGGGCAACGGACACCCCGGCCTCCTCGGTTTAAGAGGAAAAGCGCAGATCGTGCCACTGCATAATATGAACAAATCTTTCACAAAAGTCAACAGTTTTTTACATATGGAGGCAGATATGTTGCTGGCCCTTGCCGCGATCCTCCCTTTATACGCTTTCTCCCCACGCCATCCAGATTAACACGATTGGTCCGTCACCCTCTTGAGCCCTTAGAAAGCGTCCCATGCTTTCCAGACTCGATAACGACATGCCAGGATTGCTATTGGTTGTTCATCACTCCTCGCAGAATAAGGTTTCTCCTGATCGTTGCGAGAATTAACCCCGGACCGTTTGGATTGGCAATACAACTTCGGAGAAATCAACGTCGCTGATAGATGGCGCAACGGATCACTTGTTCTAACATCAAGCCATCCTGGTCCCCAAGCGCTTGGACCTCATCACGAGCATGGGGAAAACAAGGAGCAGCCAACAAGATGATGTGAGGACTCTGATCTGAGACTTGATCTATGATCGGAAGTTCTGGGTCACGGTCCCAACTTGCCTGATCAAAATTGAGTGAAGCTTGTCTTTTAGGTTACAACCCTATAAAAGGGTCAGCCCTCCATCCATTCCGGTTTTCTGTTCGACCTGGGGAATTGGCCATAAAAGAGATCATCGGCCCAGCGGGTGATGCGGCGAGCCACCCTCGACTGTTTAGCCGCAAAGCGGACAGCACCATGAACAAGGGTGTTTGGCTTGCTATACGGACAGACGCTCATACAGAGAGCGCAATCGGTCCCGATTTTGCGCCAGTATGTGTAGCATGCCTCCTGCTTGACGACCCACTTTTCAACTCCTCGAAGGACTTTTCGCTCCCCTTTAGGGATTGCCCCTGAGGGGCAGTTTTCCGCACACTTGTTACATCCTTCGCAAAAATCTATAGCTCCGAAAGAGATGGGTTTATCGAGGGCGAGGGGCATGCTGGTGGTCACTGCCCCGAGGCGTACCCGTGGACCAAGGCCGGGAGTCATCAAAATACCGATGCGCCCTATCTCTCCCAGGCCAGCATCGACGGCGACCGGTGGTAACACGATCCCGTAATTGCCATCGATGTGCGCCCGGGCCGAATAGCCGAGGGATCGTATGTAGTACCCTATTCGAATGGCGATTGCGGCCGCTCGCACATACTGGTTGGCTGTTTCAAGGATGACGGGTAGGCCCGGAGCTTGCCTGACCATGAACCGATCCATCTCCACCGTGAAAACGAGAGCGTGGCTATGATCAAGCTCAATCCTCTCACCGTATTTTCCCAGATCCCTTCCGACGTGGGTGTACACATGAGCTCGGTTCAGCCTCGCCACTCCCGCTTTCTCTGCACCATAGTACCTGGCCATTCCCTTTAACCGGCGGGACATGGCGGCTGGATCCATGTCCACATCTGCCGAACTCACAGCCCCCTCCGCTGTGGTTCGTACGTCTTCCAAAAAATCGAAGGAGGCATCAGAGATGGGGCTATCCAGCACGTGATAGCTCTCAGAACCCGGCCCACCCAGCTTCGGCATGCTGCGTATCCTGTCATCGATCGTCTTCAGCTCCGAATGACGGGAATAATAATCCACGTACTGTTCAGTCCCCTCTTCGTATCGCACCCTGGCAAAAATGACATCCCGTTCATCAAGTCGTTTCAAATCCCCCACAATGTTCAAAGAGCCCTTTTTCCCAACTGGCAGCAAGAAAACTGAAGCGAACAGTACAAATACGGCTATCCCCAAGAGGAGAACAGTTGACCGAAATGTCTGAAGTTGGGTCAAGATCATAAGCCACCCGGCACAAATGGGCAACAGAAACACGGAACCGAAAAAGAGAGCCCTTCTCTCCCCCTCAAGAATGCTGGTGACAATGAAAGCCAAAGAGAAAAAGAGGAGAGCGATCTCAAAGATCCAACCTATAATATTGGCAATCAAATCTTTGTTTTTTTGGCAAGAAATTAAAGCAAATCAGAATATCAGCAAATCAGTAGGAAGGAGATCAGATTACCAGAATATCAGATTTACCCCGTGGGATAATTTCATATCCAACGGGGTGAATCTAACGGGGTGAACCCGATGTTCTGATCCCCTGATATTCTTCCCACTGATACCCTGATCATCTGATATACATATTCTCAAACTGCGATTGCGGCTTTGCCGCGTTATCTATTCATACCAGGTCATCAAAAAGTCGTATTACATCTACCGCTATTCCCTTGGTACCTCATCAATTGGCACGTCCCGCAACACATGTTTCCACGACTCAGCTCCGTAGAGCCAGTAGGTTGGGAGCTCACTCTCAGAGTGACTCATTTCGGTCTCTTGAACAACCTGTCGAGCTTTTCCCTGGCGCTGGCGGACGGTCCCAATTTTTGTTGGGTTTCGGCCGCATCCCTGAAGAGAAAATAGCCGCAGAAATTGCCCTTCTCTTTGTCCGAAACAGGCTCTGCCAGTGGCTCACGGCATTCATGAGGGGCGGCTCCGTCGTAGAATTTGCAGTTGAAACAACAGTGCAGATCTCCGTCGCAGTGGGGACATGCCTCTGTTCGACCAACCGTCCTCCCTATCTCCACCTCCTGCCCGCATCTGTAACAGACCTTCATTTGCTCCCTCGCTCAGTGGTCTACTTCGTTTCTCGTTTCCGATGGTTGTTAACGGCACAGGCCGGCCTCGTTACGAGATTGCTTACCGCTAAACGAGCATCAAGGATCCACCCTACCCTTTCGGTCTTACCGGGCGCAGTTCAACCCTGCTCACTAAGGACTTTGGAGAGCAAGTAACAATATCGAGGGCTGCTCGGGCCACGTCTTTGGGATCAAGTTTCCAGGACTCTGCATCCGGTGGAGCGTCTCGAAAATAGGTGTTGACCGAACCCGGCAATATGACGGAGACCTTGATATTGTGCTCTCGAACTTCGAGCATGAGGGATTCGGTAAACCCGACCACAGCAAATTTTGAGGCGCAGTAAGCTGCGCCCCCTCGAAAGCCGGCAGTCGCGGCTAATGATGCGATGTTGATGATGTGTCGAACTTCGTCCTTTCGTCCCTTGATCATCTCCTTCAAAACCGCCCGGGTGCAGTAAAACATACCGTTCAGGTTCGTCTCGATCTGCTCGGTCCAGTCCTCGTCGCTCAGATTGACCACATTGGCGAACTTCCCCACGCCGGCGTTGTTGACCAGAATATCGCTCTTTCCGAACCGCTCTATTGCCGAGGCGGCCAATCGGTCCGCGTCTTTTCTCCTTCGCACGTCGGTCGGCACGGCCAGCGCCTGGCCCCCTCGGGATTGAATCTCCCCGACCAATCGTTCGATGTCAGAGGCTGTTCTGGCCGCAGCCACAATTTTTGCGCCGTTCTCAGCAAACAGTAAACAGATCCCTCTCCCAATCCCCTTGCCAGCGCCTGTCACAATAGCAATTTTCCCCTCTAAGGCAGACATCCGATCACCTCTTTAATGTACCATTAAGAAACAGGAGTACTGGAGCGTTGGAGTGTTGGTCTATTGAAAATCTTGGGGTCAGTTCGTAGGCCAAGCAGATTCAGATCCTGACGCGATTCACTACTCCAACTTTCCACTACTCCAATCTGTCCACCCTCTCGCAGTGGCAAATGGCGATGGCACATCAGCGCTCAAACAATGTCGGATCAATCTCTGTATCGAACTGCACCTCCTGTACCTCTAATTCGACGTAAGGCTCGCCATTGGCCAAAACTTTGGCGTGAAAGGGGATTTTGACACCGGCCACTTCCCTGTAATCTGACAGATACTCTTCCAGGTTAGCCACACCCATCATCGTCGTTCCCTGGTACTCCCGTTTGACGATAAGATGCGTCTCTGGATCGAGGTACATCTTCACGGAGTTGCCCTCGGTATCTTTGATTAGAAGCCCTTCGGTCGTCCTGCCCTCGACCTCGAGCTCTCCCAGGGCCTGGATGGTGAGGGCATCGCCGTCGCTCATTTGAAAGAGCCGGACCATGTCCCGAAACAGGCTGGCTCGCATCTCCTTCCTCTTGGATTCATCGAGATCCTGAGTTCCCTGGGGACCAGTGGCCCATGCCTTGTTGCCACTCAACACCTGGGTCACTTGCCCGAAAGGCATGGTGATGTCCGATCTTGTCTTATCCGGATAGACGGTGATCTCGGTCGTCGAGGCCTCCATGGTCCCACCCTGGGGCATGAAGATCGTCACCTTGCTTATGACTGTCGCATTCTTGATGGTTTTGAAAGCGTCCAGCCCGCCGGAGGCCGTCACGGCTGCGGCCAGAAGAGCCCTGCCCTTCTCCAGGCTCGCCGGAGTGGCTTCGGGGGCGGCCTCCTCTGGCGTGGGGATGGTGATGTCGATGGTGTTCACCCGGCCGAGGGCCGAGAGGGGCTCGTCGAAATCCTCAGACTTTCCCACCACCAAAATCTGGAGCTTGTCGGGGTGTAAGTGCTCTCTGGCTGCCCGCAGCACGTCGGCCTTGGTTACGTTCTCCACACCTGTTTTGATCCGTTCGATGAAGTCGGCGGGATAATCGTAATAGGAGTACTCCATCAGCCGGTTGACGATCTTGGACTTCGAGTCGAAGTTGAAGACGAAGCTATTCAAGTAGTTATCCTTGGCCTTGGCCAGCTCTTCGTCGGTCACCTCCTCCTCGGTGATTCGCTCGATCTCCTCCAGAATGATCCTCGTGGCATAGACGGTGGACTGGGACTTGGTCTGGCAGATGGAATAGAAGACCCCAGGGTGGTCGAACTCCGCCCGGTAGGCCCCGCTCACGTGATAGGCCAGCCCCTCGGCCGATCTGACCCGTTTAAAGAGCCGGTCGAAGGAGAGGATCTGGTTCATGACGATCAGGGCTGGGTACTGAGGGTTGCTTTTCAAGCCGCCGATGTGGCCCATCATGATCCAGGACTGATTGACATCCGGCTTCTCGATGAAATTGACCGTATATCTGTACTCGTACTCCACCTTCGGTTTCGGGGGAAACTCGATCTCGGCCTTCGCCCACTCGGAAAAGGCTCTCTCTATCTTTTTGGTCAGATCCTTGGCCTTGAAGTCGCCCCATGCGGCGAAGATGACGTTGTTGGGATGGAAGTATGTTCTGTAAAAGGCCAGGATATCATCCCGGCTGACGGCGTCGATTGTTGCATATTCTGTATGGCGGGCATACGGGCTGTCGGCCCCATAGATGAGCTTGTCGAATTCCCGATACGTGATCTGGCCGATGTCGTCGTTCCGCCGGGAAATCCCCGTACGGTGCTGCATCTTGGCCAGATCGATCTTATCCTCCCTGAAGGCCGGATGCATCAAAAGATCCGCCAGGATTTCCAACCCCTTGTCGATGTCCTCTTTCAATACCGACACATACACGTATCCCGAACCCTCTCCAATGCTCGTCTCGACGGATGCGCCGAGACTCTCCAGGAGGGCGTCGATCTCATCGCCTGTCATCCGCTCTGTGCCTCCTGTCCGGAGAACCATACCGGTAATGGAGGCCAGGCCAATCTTGTCCGCTGGCTCGTAGATCGAGCCGGTACGGATCATGGCTCTCAGGTCGATGGTGGGATATTGGTGATCCTCCACCAAAAAGAGCTTCATCCCGTTCTCCAAATTTGCCTCCTGCACCTTCGGCATCCTAATCTCACTGAGGGGCGGAAACTCGAACTTCTCTTTTGGCCCTTTTTGGGCGTAAACCCAGCCGGTCACCAAGAGAATGAGCAGGAGGAGTGCCCCCATAGGTCGATAACACCTACCGTACCTTCTCATAGCCTTACTCCTTTCCTGTCGAAATGGCCTGACCATGCTTGCCGATTAGCCCTCTTCCGGAATGATCTCGCCGATGGTTCGATTCTTCCTGGTCAGGTATTCCTGGGCGATCCGCTGCACATCTGCCGCCGAAACCGCCTCCACCCTGTCGATCTCCTTGAACAGGTTTCGCCAGCTTCCTGAAAGAACGTCGTAGTTGGTCAGCATACGGGCCATACTGCTGTTTGACTTCATACGATCGAGGAGACCCTTCTTCGTCCCCCGTTTATATTTGCTCATCTCCTTCTCGGTGACCAATTCTGCTTTTATTTTTTCGATCTCCTCGTCGATGGCGGCCAAACACTCCTCCGAGGTATGGTCTTTGGCCGGCACGGCGTAGACGGCGAAGAGGCAGGGGTACTTGTTCCCCGGCCACCCGGCCATGGCCCCGGCCGCGGCTGCAATCTTCTTCTCCTTGACCAGGCTGGTATACAGACGTGAGGAGCGCCCTTGACCCAAAATGTTGGCCAATGCATCGAAGACAAGGTCGTCCTCGTGGCGGACGTCCGGCCGATGATAGCCCACAACGAGAAGTGGCTGGGCCATGGCTTCCACCATCACCCGACGCTCACCCCACTGCTCAGGCTCAAC